>CAIYRG010000325.1 GCA_903928515.1 uncultured Alphaproteobacteria bacterium
GGATAGTTACTACAAGAACACCTACGTCTACGACATGGGCGCGGTCGCCGAACGCCGCCACTATTACTATCCGAACGGCACGTATCAGGAGTTCGGCAACACCGGCACGAAGCTGCAAGTCGGCTGGTTCTTCTGGGATGCCGATGGCCACAATTGTCAGATGCACCAATATCCGCTGGATGAACGCGGCTTCGTTGTCTGTCACGCCTTCATGCCGCTGAAAGTCGGCGATGTCGCTATGCAGGATAATGGCGGCACAGCCGGAAGTGCCGGCGTGGGCCCACGCAAGGTCTCCATCCTTCCTGGTTATCAAGGGCGCATTCCCATGCGCACCAAACCGGAATAATCAACACAACACCCGGCATTGCGCCGGTGCATGTATGAGGAGTTGCCGATGAAAGAGTTCCGCGTCGCGCGTTATGCGACGGCTTTGTGCGTCAGCGTTGCGGCCATGGCGAGCACGGCCATCACCGGCACAGTTTGGGCTGGGGATACTATCCCTGCGTATGTCTCGGCAGCCGTGTCGGATGTCGGCCGCCCGCCGCTGGAAATCGCGCGCGACAAAAATCGCAAGCCTGCCGAGAAAATCGCCTTCGCCGGCATCAAGCCTGGCGACGTGGTGGTCGATTTCGTCCCAGGCGACGGCTATTATACGCGCCTTCTGTCCAAGACCGTTGGCCCTAAAGGCAAAGTCTACGACATGGTGCCGCTGGCGGCTGGCCTGCGTGACGTCGAAGAAGAACGCCGCCTGGAGCAGGAATACATCAAGCGCGGCAAGCAAGCGCCGTTCCGCACCGCCGACCCGGTGCTCGCGCTGCAGAACATCGCGGAATATTCCAACCTCACCGTCATCTGGCTGAACATCAACCAATATGGCGGGCAGTTCAGCCTGCCTGAGCAGGTCGATGCGGTGTGGATTTCGGATTCGTATCACGATCTGCACGACAACGTTTACAAGGTGCCGGACATGCTTTCGATCAATCGCTCCGTGATGCGATCGATCAAACCTGGCGGCACGTATGTGATCGATGATTACACCGCGCCGGAAGTGACGATCTCGCAAGGCATCAGCCTTGTCGCGTCCGGTTCCGAAGGCGTGAAAGGCCAAGTGGTCTCGGCCGGATTCCAATTCGATGGCGAAACGAAAATCCCCGCCTCCAACAACGACCCGAAAGCCAGCGCCGCCGACAAATCGGAGCATTTCGTGTTGCGCTTCAAGAAACCGTTGACGGTCATCGGCGATCGCCGCGCCCATATCGATCCGTTTACGCACTATTACGGCAACACCTATATTTACAATTTCAACGCCGTGGGTGCCGTGTCAGGTGATCGTCCGCGTTGGCATTATTACCATCGCGACGGGACGTATCAGGAGTTCGGCACACAAGACATGCAATCGGGCCGCGACTACTGGGATGCGGATGGCCGCAATTGCCAGCTGCACGAATTCCCCGCCGAACAGCGGGGCTGGACCGTGTGCCACGCGCTTCCGCCGCTGCAAGTCGGTGAGCAACGTTTGCAGGAAAACAGCGTCGGCGATGGCCCGAAATGGGTGACGTTGATTCCGGGGCAAAGCGCGCTCGCGACTCCGCCCGCGCTAAAGCAGCAGCCATAAAAGGCACGATCAAAGGGAGGACGCCCGATGAACACGCAACGCAAAACGACCGCCGCGCTCGCAATCGCCATATCCGCAATCGGGTTTCTCGTGTTGTTAAGCCAAGCGCAGGCGGCAGATTCGATATCGGCGTCTGTGAACGCTGCCGTGGCGGACACGGGGCGCCCGCGCCAGGACATCGACCGCGACGGCTCACGCAAGCCTGCGGACGTACTGAGCTTCGCTCAGGTGAAACCGGGTCAGGTGATTGTCGATCTCATCCCCGGCGATGGCTATTACACGCGGATGTTGTCCGTCATCGCGGGCAACAAAGGCACGCTCTATGCTTTCGTGCCGATGCCCGATGTCGGTGATGCCGGCGCGTTGCGCAAAGCGGAAAGCGATGGCGCGAAAGCCGGAAAGCCATTGCCCATGAGTGCTGTGGATACCGCACTCGCCCTTCAGAACACCGAAGAATATCGCAACACGACAGTGCTCTGGGAGCCGTTGAGCCAATATGGCGGGCAGTTCTCGATCCCCAAGCAAGTCGACATCGTGTTCTCTGCCTATGGCTATCATGATCTGCACGGCGCCGATTACGCCAAGGTCGACATGGGTGGTGTGTTGAAGATGATGTTCCGCTCGCTCAAGCCCGGCGGCTTGTTTGTTGTCGAAGATTCCGGCGATGGCGAGGCCGTGAAGGCCGAGATCACATCGGCGGGCTTTGTGCTCGATGGCGAGAGCAAAGTGCTGAACGATCAATACCTCTATCGCTTCAAGAAGCCTGCGAATGCGAAGACGTCGGACAAGCGCCCCGCTGCCGATTTCATGAAAAACTTCTACGGCAACACCTATGTCTACAATGTCGGCGATGCACGCGAGCGCCATCACTTCTATCACGCGGACGGCACCTATCAGGAGTTCGGCAAGGGCGATCCGCAGATGCAGGCAGGCACCGATTATTGGGACGTGGATGGGCACAATTGCCAAATCCATCAATTCCCGGTGACGCAGCGTGGCTTCATCGTCTGTCATGGCATCATCGCGCATGATGTCGGTGAGAAGACGACGCAGGACAATGGCGGTGGCGCGGGTGGGCTTCCCGCCACCATCCTCAAGGGGATTGTTTATCCTTGAACCGCATACACACCGTCGCGCGTCATGGATCGTGCGCGGCATTGGCCGCTGCATGCACCTTCGCGCCATTGATTTCCGTACAAGCGCAAGTCGCCAATCCGCAACCCATTGCATCCGCCGTCAACTATGCCGGGCGTCCGCCTGCCGATCGTGATCGCGACACCTTGCGAATGCCGGCCGAAACGCTTGCCTTCGCCGGTGTGAAGCCCGGCCAGGTGGTGGCCGATCTCGTACCGGGCGATGGCTATTACACGCGCATCTTCAGCCATATCGTGGGCCCACGCGGGCACGTCTATCCGTTCGTGCCGGTGGTCGGTGGTCTTGGCGCCGAGCGCAAGCAGCAGGCCGATGCCAATAGGCCTGGGATACAAACCAAGCCGCTTGGCATCGATACGATCCTCAGCGTTCAAGACGTCTACGAATATTCCGACAACGTCACCGCGCTGTGGGCGCAGCTGACGCAATATGGCGGGCAGTTCCCCCTGCCCGCGCAAGCCAATGTCGTGTGGACCTATGGCGGCTATCACGATCTGCACATGGCGAAATACAAGGGCATGGATCTGATTGCCATCGACAAAGCGATCTTCCGTGCCCTGCGCCCCGACGGGACCTTTGTGATCGCCGGCAATGAGGCCGCGAAAGGCAGCGGCGTTTCATCGCTCGCCACGATGTTCCGCATCGAATCCGACACGGTGAAGGCGGAAGTCACCGCCGCAGGTTTCCTGTTCGACGGCGAATCGAGTTTGCTGTCCAATCCGCTGGACGATCACAGCAAAAAGGGAATCGATCCTTCGCTGCAAGGCCGGCCGGATCGTTTCCTTTTGCGCTTCAAGAAGCCCGCAACCGCGACCGGCGATCAACGCCCGCCCGCGAACACGATGAAGAACTATTACGGCAACACCTACATCTACAATTTGGGCGAAGAGACCGAGCGCCACCACTTCTACTACCCGGACGGCCGCTATCAGGAGTTCGGCGCGAACGGCAAGGCGATGGTGCAGGAAGGCACGTGGTATTGGGATGCCGATGGCCACAATTGCCAGCTGCACCAATATCCCGCCGACCAACGCGGCGAAGTCGTCTGCCACAGCTTCGTCGCGCGCGAACTGAATGTCGTTGGCCAGCAGGACAACGGATACGACCCGCCGCTGGGCGCGCACGCAACCGAGATCATCCCCGGCTATCATGCGTTGCCGCATTAAGACACAGCGCTAACACCCGAGCATCACAAAGAAAAAGGCCGGTGATCGCTCACCGGCCTTTTTGTTTTGTAAGACGCGAAGCGGATTATTCCGCAGCCGTCTGAGCCGACCCTTCGACGGGGCCTTCGAGCGCCGGAATGACTTCCTGCTTCCGCTCATCCTGGATCGCCTTGTCGCGTTCCATCGCGATGCGACGGATGCGGCTCATGGCGCCGCCAGTACCAGCCGGAATGAGACGGCCGACAATGACGTTTTCCTTGAGGCCTTCCAACGTATCCACCTTGCCTTGTGTCGAGGCTTCGGTGAGCACGCGAGTGGTTTCCTGGAAGGACGCCGCCGAGAACACCGACTGGGTCTGCAGCGATGCCTTGGTGATGCCGAGCAGCACCGGACGGCCGTGGGCAGGTTTGCCGCCGGCATCCGTCGCACGCTTGTTGGCATCGTCCATCTCACGCCAATCGACCTGTTCGCCGACCAGCAACGTGGTGTCGCCGCCGTCTTCGACTTCGATCTTCTGCAGCATTTGGCGAACGATCACTTCGATGTGCTTGTCGTTGATCTTCAC
>CAIYRG010000326.1 GCA_903928515.1 uncultured Alphaproteobacteria bacterium
GCCACTTCGAAGTGATCTTTGAATCGCTTCCCCACGAAATTATAGAAATCGGCGGCGCCGCAGTCGCCGCGCTTTTGATCGGTAGCTCCATGAGCGGCCTTAAGGGAACGCTGGGCGCCTTCGGCAAAGTGATGAAGGGCCCGCAATGGAAGCACGAAGATTTTCGCGATCTGCTCTGCCTGCTTTTCCTCCTCACCAAAACGATGAAGATGAAAGGCATGATCGCGCTGGAAGCGCATATTGAGAAGCCCGAGGATTCCTCCATCTTCAAACGCTATCCGCGCATTGTGAAGGACCATTTCGCGCTCGACTTCATCTGCGACACGCTGCGCATGATGACGATGAGCCTGGAAGATCCGCACCAGGTGGAAAACGCGATGGAAAAGCAGCTTGATAAGCACCATCACGAAGCGATGGACCCGCAGCACGCGCTGCAAACCATGGCCGACGGCCTTCCGGCTCTCGGCATCGTGGCCGCCGTGTTGGGCGTTATCAAAACCATGGGCTCGATCACCGAGCCGCCGGAAATTCTCGGCGGCATGATCGGCGGCGCTCTCGTGGGTACGTTCATGGGCGTGTTCTTGGCCTAC
This sequence comes from uncultured Alphaproteobacteria bacterium, assembly GCA_903928515.1. GTDB lineage: Bacteria > Pseudomonadota > Alphaproteobacteria > Micropepsales > Micropepsaceae > CAIYRG01. Next base: position 591 of record CAIYRG010000326.1, read on the forward strand.
GGCCTGATCGGCCCAATGGCGACACGCCTGAAACACATCGTCGACGAAGATTCGATGTTCTATCACGTCATCCGCGACATCCTCGTCGCGCATCTCCACGGCAACTCGGCGCAGGTCTCGGTGGAAATCGGTCGCGGCAGTGTGCCCTCCGACGCACAGCCCTCGTTCGCCGAGCTGGAAGAAGCCCTCAACACCATTCCTGCAGACGCCGGCTAAGTCCGGCCGATGCCCTTTACGCGGTGCGCGAAACGATCCGGCGCTTGCGCTCTTCCAGTTTGGAATTCGTATCCAGCAATGTGATGAAGAACGTGGCCAGCGCGCCGGCGAAGATGCCGAGCGGCAGCGCATACAGCACATCCATGTCGGTGCCGAGCACCACGATGGCGGTGACGGCCATTCCCGTCCACTGAGCAAGCGTGCGCGGCATGAGTTCCCCAACCCGTTAACGTGCATGCACCCTAGCCCGCGCGCGGGGAGCCGCGAAGTTATTGGCTAAGAAAAGGTAAATTTGTACACAGGCGTCAACCTTGGCCTTAACCCTATGCCCCGGCAGCGCAGCCGTGGCAGGTGGCGCCGTCTTCCGCTAAAAACGGGAAACACCCTTCTTTCAGGAGATTCGCATGCGCGCCATCGCCGGAATCGCTGCCTTGTTCGTCTGCACCGCCGCGCTGGCCGCCAGCAGCACGCCGATCAGTTCCGGCGATTGGGAGATGACCATTGTGATGACTTCGGTCGACATGCCCGGCGTGCCGGCCGCCGCGATGCAGGCGATGGTGGGACAGACGCACACCGTCACGCATTGCATCACCGAAGAGGATGCCAAGAAGGGCCCGCAAGAACTGGCGCGCCAGGGCAGCGGCGATTGCTAGTTCTCCACCTTCTCGATGGAGGGCGGAAAAATGGACGCCGTGATGCAATGCACGCAAGGCGGCCGCACCACCACGGTGACGACGACCGGCACCTTCACCGGCGACAGCTACACGGCGAAGACCGACATGGCGATGAGCGGCGGCATGAAGATGTCGTCCACCGTCACCGGCAAACGCCTGGGCGCGTGCAAGAGCTGAAGCCCGTGCAGGAGCCAGCGCCCGTGATACGCGCGCTTCTGCGAACGGTTGTGTCAACGCAAACCAACAGCGCAATACTACATTCCCTTGTAACGGAAGGTCTTACATTTTCAATCGTGAGAGGCGCGTTCCACTGATGAGGCGCGGATTCAATCCATCTGTTGAACGCACGTCGAAGTGAGGAAAATCGTCCGTCTTTTCGTTTTTCTCGATTGAAATGTTTGATAATCCTCGGCGATGAATAAACATCACGCGTGATACCGAACAATTATGCCCACCGACAACGTTCCCGAGAGTGCCGAAGAACGACATGCGCACTTGCATAAGATGGCCAATGAAGCTGAAGAAGCTGCGCACCAGACCTTCGATCCAAAAAAACGCGCGCAATACCTCGAACTCGCCAGGCTTTGGAGAGAGGTCGCGGAATTAGATCCTGATTGGGGACGGCTAGCGTAGCACGATGTAGGACTTTCACCGACGCGCGCTCACAATGGCGCGGGTGGAGAAAACCCAATCGAATACTGAGAATGCAATTCGATTGCGCTAACCGCACGAGGTGCGTCACACAGTTCCTTAAGGCGCGCGCCGTATCGTCATATCGAGCACTTCGAGTAGATCGATATGAACTACGACTACAGAGACGACTCGATTATTTCGACCGCACTTGATCGTTGGAATCAGTTGCGCGGTCTTCGTGAAATGCCCTCACACGCCGACATTACCGCCCGCGCATTA
>CAIYRG010000327.1 GCA_903928515.1 uncultured Alphaproteobacteria bacterium
AGCCGTGGTCAAAGCGCCCGAGAAGAAAAAGGCCAAAGCGAAGAGCCGCAAGCGGTGAGCAAGTCCCTGCCGAAAGAACTGATCCGCTGCACGTGGCCGGGCGAAGACCCGCTCTATCGTTCCTATCACGACGAAGAATGGGGCGTGCCCGAACTCGACCACCGCGCGCTGTACGAGAAGCTGGTGCTCGATGGTTTCCAGGCCGGGCTCTCGTGGATCACGATCCTGCGCAAGCGCGAGAATTTCCGCAAAGCCTTCGACGACTTCAACCCGGAAAAGATTGCGCGTTACGGCGACAAACAAATCGACAAGCTACTGCAGAACGCAGGCATCATCCGCTCAGGTGCGAAGATCAAAGCGGCCATCAAAGGCGCGCAGCTTTGGCTCGACATCATGGAAAAAGAGCCCGGCGGTTTTCGTGAATTGATCTGGAAGCATGTCGATGGCAAGCCGAAGATCAACCACTTCAAGACGATGGGCCAAGTGCCCGCCAAGACACCGATGAGCGAGGCCCTCGCGAAAGAACTCAAGCAGCGCGGATTCAATTTCTGCGGACCCGTGATCGTCTATGCCTTCGCGCAAGCCGTCGGCATGGTGAACGATCACATCGTCACCTGCCATCGCCATGCGGCCTGCGAAAAGCTGGCGAAGAAAGTTTAACCCCGGCCGCGATACGGCGACACGCCCGGATCGGGCAGCCACACGTTCTTCAGTAATTTTCCCGTCTGCCAAAACACATCTATCGGTATCCCGCCGCGCGGATACCAGAACCCGGCCATGCGGAGATATTTGGGCTTGATTGCGGCGGCAATGCGTTTGCCGATGGCGATGGTGCAATCTTCGTGGAAGCCGGCGGTGTTGCGGAAGCTCATCAGATAGAGCTTCAACGATTTGGATTCGAGCAGCTTAGCGCCCGGACAATAGTCGATCACGAAATGCGCGAAATCCGGCTGGCCGGTGATCGGGCACAGAGTGGTGAATTCCGGCGCGGTGAAGCGGATTGCATAGTCGCTATCACGATGCGGATTGGGAACGGCGTCGAGCACCGCCTGGTCCGGCGTGATCGGAACGGAGACGTCGCGCCCAAGCTGCAGCTTGCGCGCCATCTCTAGCCTTCCTCGTAGACGCAGGCCTGACCGTGCGACGGGCGCGTCAGGCGCACGCGGCAGGTTTCCGGCATGGCGGCTTTGGCGCGGACGAAAATGTAGCGCGCGAGATTTTCCAGCGTCGGCGCACCGAGGCCTTCGATGTCGTTCAGCAATGAGTGGTCGAGGTCTTCGCGGATTTTGCCAAGCGTGGCGTTCACGTCGCCGAAATCGCGCACCCAGCCTTCCTTGGCTTGCGCCTGCCCGCGCAGAGTCACCTCGGCATAGAAGCTGTGGCCATGCAGACGCCGATTGGAGAGCGCGGGCGCATCCTCCAAATAATGGGCGGCGTCGAAGCCGAACTGCTGGGTGATCTCGATCATGGGCGGGGTTTTGCGCAGCGCTTGCCCGCTCGTCAAGCCGGAACCAAGCCGCAGGCCGTTAAGGGCCCAGAACAAAGCCCCGATTTCGTTAAGGAATCCCGATGAGTTTGTGGGTCTGGAGCGAAAGCCGCCACTGGGGGTGGCGGCGGCAATATTCGGCCACGGCGGCCGTATTGGCCTCGCGCGCCAGCCCGTCCATGGGCTGCAGGAAGAAATGCTCAAAGGCCAGCCCGGCGAACCGATCCGGCTGGGCGAGCGCCTGCGGATAGACCAGCTTCAACTCCTGGCCGGAAATCTGCTTCAAGGGCGCGTCCGCCTTCGGACTGACGCAAATCCAGTCGATGCCGGGCGGCGCTGCAATCGTGCCGTTGCTCTCGATGGCAATCTCGAAATCGCGCGCATGAAGTGCCGCGATCAGCGCTTCGTCCATTTGCAACAGCGGCTCGCCGCCGGTGCAGACGACGTAAGGCTTGCCGCCGTCGCCCGCTTCGCGGCGCCATGTGTCGCGCACCGCGTTGGCGAGATCATCGGCGGTGGCGAACTTGCCGCCGCCGGGGCCGTTGGTGCCGACGAAATCCGTGTCGCAGAAATTGCAGATAGCGGTGGCGCGATCCTCCTCGCGTCCGCTCCACAGATTGCAACCCGCGAAGCGCAGGAACACGGAAGCACGTCCGGCGCGCAACCCCTCGCCTTGCAGCGTGTAGAAAATTTCTTTGGCTTGATAACTCAAGATGCGCTCACAAAACGCGCATAGCCTTTGGCGCGCAGATCGCAGGCGGGGCATTCGCCGCAGCCATACCCCCAATCGTGGGCGGACTCGCGATCCCCGCGATAGCAGGTGACAGTGTCTTCGCGGATGAGATCGACCAGGGTTTTCCCGCCAAGCTCCTCGGCGAGTTTCCAGGTCGCGGCTTTATCCAGCCACATCAGCGGTGTGTGAATCGTGTAGTCATCGGCGAAACCAAGCCGGATCACATTCTGCAAACTTTGCAGCGTGTCGTTGCGGCAATCGGGATAGCCGGAGAAATCCGTTTCGCACATGCCGCCGACAAGATGCTTCGCATCGCGCCGCGCGCCCAGTGCGGCGGCGACGGTGAGGAACAGAAGATTGCGCCCCGGCACAAAGGTGTTCGGCAATCCGTTGGCCGACATGGCAATCGCCACATCGTCGGTGAGCGCGGTGCCGCCAATTTGTTTCAGCACGTCGAGCGAGAGCACATGGTCATCGCCAAGTCTCGATCCCCAAGCCGGAAAATTTGCGCGCAACGCGGAAAGGATCTGCGGGCGCGCTTCCAGCTCCACGGCATGCCGCTGCCCGTAGTCGAAACCCAATGTTTCGACCGATGCGAAACGCGACAGCGCCCAGGCCAGGCAGGTGGTTGAATCCTGTCCGCCGGAAAAAAGCACGAGAGCTTTGGTATTGGGAAATTCCATGGGCCGCTTGTAGCGCGCCACAAGCCAGGCGCGCAAAGGCGTTAAGCGCGTAGAGCTTGGGGAATTTCCTCGGTGCGTTCGGGCGGGAAATCGATGCTGACAGTGGTGCCCGCGCCCGGTGCACTTTCGACGCGGAGCTGCCCTCCATGCAGGCGGACCAGAGCCAGCGCCAACGGCAGCCCCAGGCCCACGCCCTCGAACCGGCGCGATAGGCGGCCGTCGAGCTGCTTGAATGGTTCCAGCGCCGTGGAGATGCGCTCCGGCTCCATGCCGATGCCGGTATCGGCGATCACCACGCTGAGGCCGCCTGACGCGGTGAGGCGCGTGGTAACGCGGACATGGCCGGTGGGCGGCGTGAATTTCATCGCGTTGGACAGGATGTGACTTAAAACTTGGCGCACGCGCTTCGGATCGGCGCGCAACAGCGGCAGATTCGGGGCGCCCTCGCGCTGCAGATACGGCGCCTTGGTGTTGTTTTCGGAGAGCGACGACCATGCGTCGTCTACGACCTCGCCCAACGATACCGTGCCCTCATCCAGCGTGAGCAGGCCGCCCTGCACGCGCGTGAGATCGAGGTTTTCGTTGATCATGGTGAGAAGGCGGCGGCCGTTCTCGTGGATGTCGCCGAGATAGGAGCGATAGCGCGGCTCTTCGACCCGCCCAAACACTTCGTGCAGCATCAATTCCGAAAACCCGATCACCGCGTTCAGCGGCGTCTTCAATTCGTGGCTCATGGCGGCCAGGAATGCCGCCTTCGAGCGCGCGGCCTCTTGGGCTTCCTTCAACGCGAGGCGCGTGGCCTCTTGGGCTTCGACGCCGGCGGTGATGTCTTCCACCGTGCCTTCGTAATACAGGAACAAGCCGTCGGGATCGCGCACGGCGCGTGCGTTTTCAGCAATCCAGATCACACTGCCATCGCGGCGACGGATGCGGCTGTTGAAATTGTGAACCAGTTCTTCGCCGCGCATGATTTCTTGGAATTCATAGCGGCGGCCGGAATCGACATAGAGATCGACGGAGATATCCGTCAGCTCTGACAGCAATTGCTCGGGACTGTCATAGGCATAGATCTGCGCCAGCGCGCGGTTGGCGAAAAGATATTTGCCGTCACGCGTGGTGCGGAAAATGCCTTCCACGGCGTTGTCCACAAAAGCGCGATAGGAGGCCGCATCCATTTCGGCTTGGCGCAATTCATAGGCGCGCGCCTCAGCCAAACCGGCACGGCGCGCCGAGCCTGCGGCAATCACCAGCGCGCCGAGCGCCAGCATGCCGTTCGCCCAAGACAGACCGAACACCGGGAAGAACAAAACGGCCGTGCCAAAGCCCGCCGCAAAACATGCAGCGATCACATATGGCGCCATGACATCCCAGAAGCTCGGCGCGTCGATATCGGCGCGCTTCATTCCGGCAGACATTGGCAGTAGCGGCTTGTTGGCCACGAAACCCTTAAGCTTTGAACGCACGTCTTTTTAACCGACAAAGCTAAACGTCAGGTTTCGGCCAGGTCGTTGTAAATGCTCAATTAAGCAGCAAAATGGCGTTACGGGCGCATGACACGCCCGAGTTCCGTTAATAGCTGTAAAGTTTTGGCGTCAGTGGATGACAAATACCGGGACTGAGGCATGTGACACGACATAGCGCGTCACGCCGCCGAACAGGCTCTCACGCAGACGGCCATGGCCATATCCGCCCATCACAATCAGATCGGCCCCGCTTTCGGCGGCAGCCTCAAGGAAACGCACGCCGATGCTCTTGTTACCAGGGTCCACTATGCGCTCGGTGCTATGCACACCGTGCAGCAACAGATATTCGCGCACCTTCTCGGTGAGATCGGCCTTCAACGGCGGGCGCTGGATGCTGAGGATTTCCACAGAGGTGGATTGCGCGAGATAGGGTGAAACCGCGGTGACGGCTTGCGCAGCGGCGGTGCCGCCGTCCCAGCCGATCAGCACCTTTTTGGCAAAGGCGTCGGGCGGCGTTTCGGCGGTGACCAGCACCGGACGGTCCGTTTCCAGCAACACTTGCTCGAAGGCTTCGGTAAGGCCCAAGCGATCATTGTGCGCAAGCGGCGCGAACACGACGAGATCCGAGACCCGCGCCTCTTCCACCAGACGATCGCCGAAGGTGCCCTCAAGTTCACGGTAAGAAATCGTCACCGTGTCGCCGCGTTCAGGGCTCTTGGTGAATTTCGCGCTGCCCGCGGCGCAAACGGACTCGATGGCAAGCTTCACATTGGCAGCAGCTTTGTCGGACACGTCCTTGTAGATGCGAACCACATCTTCCACGACACCGCCCGATACGCCTTCCGACAAATACGGCAACGCCTCGGTGGGATCGGGCCGCACGAATAGCGCCACGACATGCGCGTTGGAGGGACGCGCCGCTTCAATCGCAGCGGCGAGTACGGAGGCATCGCGGCTGCTGCCGACGACGGGAACGAGAATCTTGGCAATCGCCATCACTATCTCCTGGGTGCGCGCCTAAGGCTGCGGCTCATGTTCTGCCGCCATTGTCCCCGGAAACGCGCAAACTGGCAAACAGGTTTGGCAGTTTTCCGCCTCGCGCCGCGCAACGGTTTTGCGTAAGAAGCACTCATGCCCGCGACCAAAACCCCAAAGCCCGCAAAACCCGCCCGCGCCTGGCAACGCATGTTGAGCGGCCGAAGGCTTGACCTGCTCGATCCCTCGCCGCTCGATATCGAGATCGCCGATATCGCCCACGGGCTTGCCCGCGTGGCACGCTGGAACGGACAGACCAAAGGCGACAACGCATTTTCGGTGGCGCAACATTGCCTCATCGTCGAACGCTTCGTCGGCGAATTGCGCCCGCGCGGTGGGCATCAATTGCAGTTGGCCGCACTGCTGCACGATGCGGCGGAATATGTGGTCGGCGATCTCATCAGTCCGTTCAAAGCCGCGGTCGGCTTCGATTACAAAGCCTTCGAGTTGCGGCTGATGCGCGCGATCCATATCCGCTTCGGCCTGCCCCCCGAATTGTCCGAAGAGCAAGCCGCGCTTATCAAACGCGGCGATCACATCGCCGCCTATTTCGAAGCGGTGCAGTTGGCCGGGTTTACGGTTGCCGAAGGGCGCAGCTTCTTCGGCATCCCCAAAGGCGTGAAGCCGGTGCGGCTGACGCCTCTTCCCGCCAAAGAGGCGCAGGAGCAATTTCTCAAACGCTTCGAACGGCTGGTCGCATGACCGCCATCTTCATCACGCCCTATGCGGCAGTGGCCGAAACCGTGAAGCGTCAGAAACCGTCGCATCTTCTGACATTGCTCGATGCGCAGACGCCGGTGACGACCCCCGATAGCATCGAAGCGCATCGGCACTTGCGTGTCGCCATCGACGACATCGCCGGGCCGGTCGAAGGGCGCATCGCGCCCGGCCTCGACCATGTGGCGCGCATTCTCGATTTTTCCGACGACTGGGATAGACGCGCGCCGTTTCTGGTGCATTGCTGGGCGGGCATCAGCCGCTCCACCGCAGCCGCCATGATCCTGTTGAACAAACTCCACGGCCCCGGACACGAAGAAACCATCGCCAAGGCTTTGCGCTTTCGCGCGCCGCATGCGCAGCCCAACAAGCTGATGATCCGTCACGCCGACGCGTTGCTGCAACGCGACGGGCGGTTCATACAAGCAATCGATGCGATGAGCCCCGCCCGCATTGTGTGGGAAGGCGAGATCGTGGAACTGCCTTTGACGTTGGACGAACTATGAGCGCGCCCAAGGACTCCAAGCCGAAGAAGCGCGCCGCCCTGCGCTATGACGGGCACACGGTGCGCATCGGGTTGTCGGTGGCCATTGTGTCGGTGGCCGATGAACGGCCGCTGGTATTGGTTGTGTCGCACAAGGGCGCCGAAGATGCTCTGCCCTTCGGCACGTTCGATCCGCTGGCGCATCGCACGCTCGAATCCGGCTTGCGCAATTGGGTGCACGAACAGACCCGGCTGCAACTCGGTTATGCCGAGCAGCTTTATACGTTCGGCGATCGTGGCCGGCATCTCGCCGATCCCGAGGAAGGCCCGCGCATCCTGTCCATCGGTTACTTGGCGCTGACGCGGCCGCAGGAAGGCGCCCGTGCGCCCGACACCGCCTGGCGCGATTGGTATGCCTATTTTCCCTGGGAAGATTGGCGCGACGTGAAGCCTGCCGTGATCGACGCCGTGATCGTGCCGCGCCTCAGCGCGTTCGTGGCCGCAGCGCCCGACAGCGAAACGGGTCAGCGGCGGCGTGACCGCGTGCGCTTGTGCTTCGGCATCGATGGATTGCCGTGGGACGAGGAGAAAGTGCTCGAACGTTATGAGCTGATGTACGAAGCCGGGCTGGTGACGGAAGCGCAACGCGACCGGCGCGTATCGCCTGCGGGCGGTGCAGGCCTCCCGCCGCTCGGCGTCGCCATGGTGTTTGATCATCGCCGCATCCTGGCGACCGCGATGGGGCGTTTGCGCGGCAAGATGAAATACCGCCCCGTCGTATTTGAACTCATGCCGTCGGAATTCACACTGCTCGAATTCCAGCGCACGGTGGAAGCGCTTTCCGGCGTGCATGTGCACAAGCAGAATTTCCGCAGGCTTGTCGAAAGCCAAGGCCTCGTGGAAGGCACCGGGAAGATGTCGCGCCGCACGGGCGGACGCCCCGCAGAGCAATTCCGTTTCCGCCGCGATGTGTTGCGCGAACGGCCGGCACCCGGCGTGCGTTTAACCGCACGCCGAGGCCCCGGACGCTAAAAGCTTAAAACAAACCGGCCGGATGCAATTGCGTATCGCCGGGATCAAGAGCTGCGCCGCGCTGTTGTTCCTGCAGCGAGCCCTGCCCGAAATACACTTTCAAACCCGCAAGCCAGACATTCGGATCGTCGTTGCGGAAGGCATCGATGTTGGTGCGCGTGTAGCCGCCATACACGGATAGCGGCGTTCCCGTTCCGAGCAGATCATTCAATAGATATTCGGCTTTGAAGCTATAATCCGTATCGTTGACGTGCACATCGTTGAACTGCGTGCGATCGGCACGCGCCGAGAGACCCAGATTTGGCCCCGCATACAGCGTTCCGCCGCCGCCGTAATAGACGCCATCGAAGCTGCGCCCGCCGTTGAACAAACCGGCCTTCGCATCGAGCGTCACCGCGTCCATGTAATACTGCCCGAATCCGCCATAGGAGGTGACTTGTTCATTGGCGCCGTCAGCTTCGAGTTTGGTGGTCTGCACCGCCGCGCCAACCGCGTATTGCGACGGGTTGCGCCAGATCGCGTCCGCGCCGACCGTCCAGCGATCGAAATCGCCGGGGCTGGTGATGACCCGCCCGTAGCCAAGATCGCCTTCCAGATTGAGGCCGCCCAACGCACCGGTATCGGTCACGACGCTGCCCTGTCCATTCCACGACCGGGCGTCAAAGCCGTGGCCGTCGAGGTTCTGGTAATCGGCGCTGGCGTTGCCGTTCAAATTCCAATCCTGCGCCAAGGCGGGCATTGCGGCACCCAGAAAAATTGCGCTCGCAGTTGCGAGCATTGTGACCTTTAGTGACATTTTATTTATCTCCAATAAGCACTTACGCGCCCCCCAGGCAGTGGACTAACGCTCGAAGCGGAGATGGGTTGCCTCATTAAAAGGCATCAATGGAGTTGCGCCCCTGGCGGCAACGGCGTAATGCTCACACCCGACATAAGGGGGACGCCGGTCTGGAACCGGCCTTTTTTCACCCCATATATATGCTCAAATCGAGCATAAGGAGCGGACGATGAACAAAGGCTCATTCGGCGACACCCTCGAATACACACCGGAAGTCGCGGAAGCGACCCGAGCGGCCTACGCCAAGATCGCGCATGTGGTGCCGCAGATCGAATGGCCGGTGTTCGCGCCTTACGTGAAGGCGATCAACGAACTGAAGCGCGAACGCGGCGCGGTGATCCTGGCACACAATTACATGACGCCGGAGATCTACCACTGCGTCTCCGATTTCGTCGGTGACTCTCTGCAGCTCGCGCGCGAAGCGGCGAAGACCAACGCGCAAATCATCGTGCAGGCCGGCGTGCATTTTATGGCCGAGACTTCGAAGATCCTGTCGCCGTCCAAAACCGTGCTGATCCCCGACACCAATGCGGGTTGCTCACTCGCTTCCTCCATCACCGGGGCGGATGTGAAACTGCTGAAGCAGAAATATCCCGGCCTGCCCGTGGTGACGTATGTGAACACGTCGGCCGAAGTGAAAGCGGAATCCGATATCTGCTGCACGTCGTCGAACGCGGTAGCCGTGGTGGAAGCGATTGCAGCCCAGCGCGGCGTCGACACCGTGCTGATGGTGCCCGACGAATATCTGGCACAGAACGTGGCCAAGCAGACGAACGTGAAAATCATCACCAGGAAAGGCCATTGCGAAGTGCATGAGCGCTTCACGGCCGCGGACATTCGCGGCTATCGCCTGGCCAATCCGAACGTGGTGGTGCTGGCCCATCCCGAGTGCCCGCCGGAAGTTCTGGCCGAAGCCGATTACGCCGGTTCGACATCGGGCATGGTGAGCTATGTCGACAAGAAGCGCCCGGCCAAAGTGGTGCTCGTGACCGAATGCTCCATGAGC
>CAIYRG010000328.1 GCA_903928515.1 uncultured Alphaproteobacteria bacterium
GCACGCATCAAACGAAACACCATTACTCAAAGACGCTTGCTTCACCAAAAGATCGCCGCATAAGATCAACCAACCAGATGAGGCCAATGCTTCCTTAAATTATGCCCTCGACTGTCCCAAATGTTTTGACGACGGACAATCATTGTTGGCGTTTTGGACTGAAGGATTCGAAAGCCATGAGCCGGCCGTTCCGCGCCAACCCAGTCTCTCATTAATGACGGCTCTCGTTAATGAAGGGCCGCTTGAGTGCTTAGGCTTGCCCCACCACATGCGCGAACGGCCCCAGCGGGCCGCATGTGGGGCACGTGATCTCGGACGTATCGCCGTAATCATGCGCCACCAGCAGATGCAGTTCGCCGCAATGCAGACAGCCGCCGTCGATCTCGAATGCGATGACCAACTCGCGCTGCACGCGCGGGCGCGACTTCTTGCTCTGGCTTTTCGTGGGCTTCATCGCGGGCCACCAATTCGGTTGCAGTCTGCAGTGTAAGTGATTCGCGCACATCGCCACAGCAAACGCGGCGAGAGTTCCATCGCGCCTCCCGTCGAGGAACTCTACGAACGAGAAGGCGGACACGATGGGTCGCATCCGCCTTCCAAAACGCTTTCGCGCTGAGCCTGCGTTACTTCTTCGCTTTGCGCTTCGCAACTTTGCGTTTCGCGGTCTTGCGCGGTGCGGCTTTGCGCGTTGCCGTCTTACGCGTGGCGGTTTTGCTTTTCGCCGTCTTACGCGTGGCGGCCTTCTTTGGGACCTTTTTGCCCTTGGCGCGCGCTTCCGACAGACCAATGGCGATTGCCTGCTTGCGACTCTTCACCGTGCCGCCCTTGCCGCCTTTGCCGCTCTTCAGCGTGCCCTTGTTGCGCTTCTTCATTGCGCCTTCGACGTCTTTACCGGCGCTCTTCGAATACCTGGCCATTCTAGCCTCCTATCGTGTTGCGGATTGAAACTGCCGCGAACTGTAGGGCTATAACGCACATCCTGCGGTTCGGAGCCGTGTACGGACTGATTCGTGTGCGCGTTTCGCGTTGGCGTCTCTTTGTTTCGCGCGCGATCTGTCGTAATGCGAGCGCTGAAAGCGCGACCGTTCGAGACTGCTCATGCCGCTTGCCGCAGCCATCGGATTTGCAACCGCCAGTTTATCGCTGTGCGGCAGTCTTTACATGCTCGCGGCAGGGCCGGTGACGCGCCGCTTCTTCGCGCGGACGCTTGCCGAACCCGAAAACTTTCCGCCCGTAACGATCTTCAAGCCGTTACATGGCGCGCATGCGAACCTCTATGAGGACCTCGCGAGCTTCGTGGAGCAGAATTATCCGGCCGCGATCCAATTCGTGTTCGGCGTACACGGCGTCGACGATGACGCCATCGCGGTCGTGACCGAGCTCCGGGAGTGCTATCCGGCCGCCGATGTGACTTTGGTGATCGAATCCACAGCACACGGGACCAATCCGAAGATCTCGAACCTGATGAACATGGCGCCGTGGGCCAAACATAGCGTCTTCGTGCTCAGCGACAGCGACATCAACGTCAGGCCGGATTTTCTGAAAAATGTCGCCGGCGCGCTTCAACCGCCCGGAACGGGGGCAGTGACCGTTTGCTATGCCGGATGGACCGAGGGCGGCGGCATCTGGGCGCGCATGGCGGCACTCGATATCGACACACGCTTTCTGCCCAACGCCGCGATGGGAATATCGCTCGGCCTAGCCCACCCCTGTTTCGGCTCGGCCATCGCGCTGACGCGCGAGACCTATGACCGCATTGGTGGCTTCGCGACTTTCAAGGATGTGCTGGCCGACGATTACGAGTTGGGCCGGGCCGTGCGCGGACTTGGCCTCACCGTTTCTGTGCCCCCGATGCTGGTGGAGCACGATTTCCACGAGGCCCGGTTGGCCGAGGTTTGGGCGCATGAACTGCGCTGGGCCCGCACCATCCGAACGGTCGACCCACTGGGTCATTTGGGGAGCGCACTCACCCACCCCCTGCCCTGGGCGCTGCTGGCGTATTTCTGTCTTGGCTTTAACCTTTTTGTCTCAGGGCTTGTTGTCGCGGCCCTGCTGTCGCGTATGGCCCTGAAGTGGCATATTGACCGGATAATCGCGCGAAGTTCCGGCCCCCTCTGGTTGCTGCCCTTGCGCGATCTTATGTCTTTTGGCGTATACCTCGGCTCGCTGTTCGGCCGGTCGGTGCAATGGCAAGACCTTCGCCTCCATGTGGAGCGTGAGGGCACTTTGTCGGGATCATGAGAGTTTAATGCGCACTCTATTCTTGCAGGCTCCTTCTTTTGATGGCTTCGACGGCGGCGC
>CAIYRG010000329.1 GCA_903928515.1 uncultured Alphaproteobacteria bacterium
CGGCATCACGCAGAGCGCCAAGAAGCCGGCCATCTCGGGTGGCCTCGACTATGACATGGGCAACGGCATCACCGTTGGCACCTGGGTTTCCTCGATCGATTTCGGCGATCACACGCCGTTCGAATGGGACATCTACGGCAACTACAATTTCATGCTCGGCGCCGTTGCGGCGACCGTTGGCGTCTACTCGTATGTTTATGTCGATCCGGGCAAGTTCGGCCCGTATAGCTGGGTCGAAGGCGACGCCAGCCTCGCCTATGATTTCGGTCCTGTGCAATGGTCCGCGAAGGGCTTCTGGGGTCCGTCGGTGCCGAATGGTTATGTCACCATCCGTCATGCGGTGAATCCGAAGGGCGAATACTACCTCACGACCGGCCTGACCTTGCCGATCATGGATTGGCTCTCGGCCAGCGGCAACGTCGGCTATCAGGGCTATATCAGCGAGCCGTCGCATGCGCCTGACGACAGCTACACGGAATACGATATCGGCTTGACCGGCACGTGGGACAAATACTCGCTGGATCTGCGCTACATCGACACCAGCCTGCACGCAGCGTTCACCGGCCCGTATTTCGCGACCGGCCCGTTCTACGTCGCGAGCTTCACGTTCAAGTTCCCCTGATTTCTCCGTTTGAGGGGTGAGAGACCCGCGCGTTCCTTAAGGGAGCGTGCGGGTTTTTCTTTGCCCATTTTTGGCTCACCATTTTCCGGGCGCATATGACAGTCGCGTGCGTGTAAACCCTAATGCGCAGGCGTCCTCGCTTTCCCCACAGCCTCGCGGTCTAAATCGGCGATGAAGCGATTCTGTCGAAGAATCGATGGGCGCGGGCGTTTCTGGAATGGCGATGGCATTGGAGCACGACGACGCTGACTCCCCGCGCGCAGGCGTGCGTTCTGTCGCCACGGCCATTTGGGGATTCGCGCTGGCGATTCTCCTGATCCCCGCAATCGCGGCTTGGGCGATGCGCGGTGCGGCCTTCGCCTTCTCCTGCGCGCCCTCGGCGGTCTCATGCCTGCGCCCGCCTTACAGCGTGCTGATGGGATCGGCCTTCAAAGGCTTGCTCGATCTTTCCTGGCTCATGGGCGCGACGCCGCCTTTGACATTGGGGCTGGCCGCCTTCGCAGCGCTCGCCACCGTGTTCGCGCTGCGCCCGGTTCTGGCCGCGCTCACCCTGCTGCTCGGGCCGCTCACCGCACTGCTTCTGCCCATCGCGCTGGTCGGGCAGACGGCCTATGACGGCTGTGCGGTGAACGAGAACAATGCGGGCGATTGCGTGCTGTGGGGACAGAGCATGGGCGACAGCTTTCACATGGCGGCCACCGCGCCCGAATTGATCTCCGGCTACATGCCGTTCGCCATTGCGGGCGCGCTGGTGGCCGGGCTGGTGGGCTGGATCGCCCAGTACGGCGCGCAGCGGTTGAAGCACTAGCGCATCATTTGCGCTCCCAACGGCTGCGGCTATAGTGCCTCCAAACAAGCTTCCGCACAGACGGAAGCAAATAAGGGCCGCATGGCCTTCAGGGGGAATCATGGATCTGCATCGTCGGCATCTTCTGTCGGGCGCCGCCGCCAGCATTGCGGCAAGCGCCATCGCCACACGCGCCTTCGCACAAGCCAATCCCACCGCTGCGCCGCTTTCCGCCGGCGCGCCGCGCTATGTCGACATTCATCATCACGTCTGCCCGACGCCGCTGGCCGCTGCGATGAAGCGCGAGGGGCGGGGCCAGATCACCACCCTGCAGCAATGCCTCGATGAGATGGAGAAGAGCGGCACGCAACTGGCCGTGAACACCTGCGCTTCGCCCGTCGATTACACGCACAGCAGAGGCGAAGCGCAAAAGCTGATCCGCGATTGCAACGACTACATGGCGCGCATGCGCTCGGATTATCCGGGGCGCTTCGCGGTGTTCGCGATGCTGCCGCTGACCAACGATGATCCGGCCAACAAGGAAAACATCGACGCCTGCTTGAAGGAAATCGAATATGCCTACGACACGCTGAAAGTCGAAGGCGTCCATTTCTTCACATCGGCCGGTGAAATCTTCGTCGGCGACCCCGTGCTCAATCCAATCATGGACGAATTGAACCGCCGCAAAGCGGTGATCAAAACGCACCCGGCGGTAAACCCGTGCTGCGAGCTGGACCCGTTGAAGAAATTCGGCGGCACCGGCATTTCGGAATTGGGCAATGACACACAGCGCGCGATTTCCGTCTGGCTCTATTCCGGTGCGGCGCAGAAATACCGCGACGTGAAGCTCATCTGGTCGCATGCCGGCGGTTCGCTGCTCGGCCAATTGCAGCGCTATCACGGCGATCACGTCGATGAAAAATGGAAAGCGGTTCTGCCCCAAGGTGCGAACGCCGAATTGAAGCGCATGTATTACGACACCGCGCAGGCCTATCACCCGGCCACGCTGATGGCGCTGAAAGCGCTCGTGCCCAACGATCACATTCTCTTCGGCACCGATTGGCCGTTCCTCACCGCCGCGCAAACGGCTGAGGGCATCGAGGCCGCGAAGGTGTTCAGCAAAGACGAGTGGGCCGCCATCAAAGGCCCGAACGCCCGCAAGCTTTTGAATCTGCCGGGGTGACGCATCACGTGAAGGCATAGTCCATGAACTTTCCTCCCCCGCTTGCGGGGGAGGTCCGGCCAACGGCCGGGGAGGGGGGAGCATGACGTCGCCATTTTTCACCAATCGGATTTCGACAAACCGAAGAGCCTTGCTCACGGGCGCATCCGCGCTCGGCGCAGCAACGCTTCTGCCATCACAACAAACCAAAGCCGCCGCCTCTAATAAGGGAAGTGGGCGTCCGCTCACGCTCATCGATGTGCACCGGCATTTCGCGGTGCCCGCGGTGAGCGCCGCGGCACAAGCCGCCACCGGCTCGGGCACCGGTACGAACACGCGCTCGCTCGATGATCTCATCGCCGACATGGACAAAGGCGGCGTGAAAATCGGCGTGCTCTCCACCGGCACGGAAGCACCGTTCAAGAACCCGGCTACGCAGGCCGACACCTGCCGCAAGCTGAACGAGGAAATGGCGAAAGCTCGCGCCGATCATCCGGGGCGCTTCGGCATCTTCGCCAACATCCCCGCGCCCAATATCGACGCCGCGTTGAAAGAGATCGCATACGCCTTCGACACACTCAAAGTCGACGGCGTGCACATGTTCTCCAACATCGGCGGCAAGTGGTTCGGCGATCCGGCGCTCGGGCCCATCTATGCCGAGCTGAACCGTCGCAAGGCCGTGATTAAAACCCACCCGGCCGTGCCCGAATGCTGCAACTTCAAAACCTTCGATGCGTTGGGCGGCAACGGGGTGGTGGAGCTGGGCACAGACAGCTTCCGCGCCATCACCATGACGTTGTTCTCAGGGACAGCGAACAAATATCCCGACATGAAGATCATCTGGTCGCATCTCGGCGGCAGCCTCACCTCGATGGCCGAGCGCTTCTATTACACCTACGACACCGATCCGAAGAAGTGGGCGCAAGCGATGCCACAAGGCGTCACGCACGAATTGCGCAAGATGTATTTCGATACCGCGCAGGCCTATTCGCCGATCACGCTGCAAGGTGCGAAGGATTTGGTCGGCGTCGATCAACTGATGTTCGGCACCGATTATGCGTTCCGCACCGCGAAGGAAACGATCGAGGCCATCGAGGCCTCGCACGTGTTCAACGCCGCCGAGCTTAGCGCCATCGGTTCGGGCAACGCGCGCAAGCTGTTGCCGAACTTGCCGGCGTAGGAGACACACGATGAAACACCACCACACCACCGATCATCCCGTGTTCTGTCCCGCCTGCTCGCGCCGTTCGCTTCTCACCGGCGCTGCCGCCTTGGCGCTCACAACCACAGCCGCGCGTGCGCAAGTGAGCCCGCCCGACAATTACGGCGCGCCCGATCATTCCAAAACCGATCACCTGGTCGATGTGCATTTCCATGTCGGTTCGCCGATGTTGGCAGCACTGCAAGGCAAGCGCGGCGGCAGGCCGGGCAGCAATCCATCGGCAGAAACCCTGCTTGGCGTGCTCGATGAAGGCGGCGTGCAGATCGGCGTGTGCTCGTCGATCATCCCCACCGATGTCACGAATGTGCAGTCGGAAATCACCGCCGCCTCGCGCGACGCGAATGAGTGGATGGCCAAGCTCCGCCACGATCACCCCACGCGTTTCGGTATCTTGGCCTCCTTACCGCTGCCCGATATCGACGCCACGCTGAAAGAAATCGCCTATGCCTTCGACACGCTGAAAGCGGACGGTGTGCACATGCCTACCTATGTCGGCGGCCATTGGTTCGGCGAGCCCTGGTTCGCGCCCGTGCTTGATGAGCTGAACCGCCGCAAGGCCATCATCAAAACCCATCCCGCTCTGCCCGACAGCGTGAAGATGAAGGATTTCGCGTTTGTCGGCACCGGCATCGTGGAGTTGGGCACCGACACGATGCGGTCGATGCAGGCCTTCCTCTTCTCCGGCATGGCGAATAAATACAAAGACGTGAAAGTGATCTGGTCGCACGCCGGCGGCGCGTTCTTGGGGCAAGCGCAGCGCTTCGTGAACGCCGCCGACAGCGGCAAGTTCAAGGCGCAGCTTCCCGATGGGCCGATGGCCGAATTGAAGCGGCACTATTACGACATCGCCCAGGCGCTGCATCCGGCCACGCAGCGCGAGCTGAAGAACTTCGTGCCGAATTCGCAGATCCTGTTCGGAACGGATTATCCGTTCTGGACGCCCAAGCGCACCATCGATGCGATCCGCGTGGCGGATGTGTTCAGCGAATCCGACATCGCGGGCTGGGGAAGCAATGCCAAAAAATTATTCGCATTGAAGGCGTAAGTCCTCCGAAGCTCGAAGAGCGAAGGAGGAGGCAGTTTGCCGGCAGAGCGCGGAAGATTTCCGGCTGCATCGACAAGGAGATGGCAATGACGAAGCGAATTCTTCTGGCAGCGGCAGCCGCCGTTGCGGCGTGCGGTCTACCGGCTTGTTTACCGGCTCTGGCATTCGGCGCCGATGCGGTGCCCAATTATATAAATGCTGCGATCAACCACATCGCGCGCACGACGTATGAGCTGTCGCTGGACACCGAGCGCAAGCCCGCCGAGGTGCTGGCATTTTCGGAAGTGAAGCCGGGCGACGTGGTCGCGGAAGTTGACGATCCGTTCTTCGAGCCGGAGCCTGGCGACATTTTCTCGCACGGCTACAAATACTGGCTTCACCTGCTCTCGTTGTCGGTCGGCAAACAAGGGCATGTGTATGCGATGGCCTCTGTTCGGGGCTTTCCCGATTATGAGCCGATGCGCGTGGCGATGGAAAAGGCCGCCGCCGCTGCGGGCAAGCCGAAACCGTTCGATCCCGGAGAAGCGGACCTCTCGGTCGCGTTCGAGACCGAATTCAAGAACGTGAAGGTCATCACCGAGCTGCTCGACAATTTCGGCGGAGACTTCGCCATTCCGGCGCAGGCCGATGTGGTTTTCTTGCGCGACGCCTATCACGAATTTCATAATCCCCCGCCGTCATGGGGCCTGCCGCCGTTTTCCCACGCCTACGACATGGCGAAGATCGACCGGGCGATCTACCGCGCGATGAAGCCCGGCGCGGTGCTGCTCATCTCCGACTATGCGTCAGCGCCCGGCGCCGGATTCAGCGTCACCGACTCGTTGAAGCGCGTCGATGCGGAAGCCGTGAAGGCGGAAGTCACGGCGGTGGGTTTTGAATTCGTCGGCGCGAGCGATGCGCTCGCCAACGGGTCAGACGATCACAGCAAAGCGGCCGGCGGGCTCGCCCACCCCGATCAGTTCCTGCTCAAGTTTCGCAAGCCGCGCAACGCGGCCGCTGCGGATTGGCGCCCCAAAGGCGCGGTGCTCGCACGGTGGGAGCACAGCCGCTTCGAGAACACGGTGGAGAATTGGACGCCGGGCTCGCCGCAAGGCGCCTTCTATTCCGGCCAGTGGTTTCACGCAGCCGACAATCTGCTCGAAGAACATTGCTGCGGCATTTTCGGGCCGGAAGCGAATGGCGGGGTGCTGTTGAGCACCTGGTTCTGGGATGCGGAAGGGCACATTTGCCAATACTTCGAATCCCCGCAGGGGCCGGGGCCCGGCAATGCCACCTGCGAAGGTTCGGAATCGCCGGAACAGAGATTCGCCGAGCCCGATGGCTATACCTGGGCCGAACAGATCGGATTTGAAGGCACCAATCCCGGTCTGAAGATCATGGCCAAGGGCGTGATCTATCCAACCCCGCATCCCGATGCCGCGACCATCGCGAAATTCCCGCGACCCAAATCCAACACGATTCCGCTGGGTTCGCAGCCGGGAAAGATCTGGGGCGACGCCCCGCCGCCCAATCCGCCCGGCCAAACCGACTTCTATTGCCGGATCGAGGATGCCGCGAACAACACGGTCTATTTCAGCAATGTGATCCTCGGCGATTTCAAACAAGCCGCCCGGTTTGAGGCCGCGTTCAACGATCACGTCCACGGCAAATATTCGGGATCGCAAGGCGACGCGGTGTGCTTGGCATCGACCAACGACTTCCGCCAAACCCGCGCCAAAGAGGATCTCGAGCGCGACGCCGCCGACAAGAAATCCCAAACGCGCCAAGACACGGGTTGGTACTGGACGCTCGACGGCGCGTACGGGTTTCGGTGATGTGGTGCGGATTATCCGTTGGATACGCCAGCGCCATCGACGCCATCCGCGTCGCAGATGTCTTTAGCGAAAGCGATATCGCGGGCTGGGGTGGCAATGCGAAGAAAATGTTTGGGCTGAAGACGTGACGCGGGGGCAATACCCCCGCCCGTGGCGATCTGCCATATATGTGGCACAAGTGAAAAGTAAGGTACAAACGCATTCGCGCAGAAGTTGTGATCGCCGCCAGCTAGCGGCTCCTTCTTGAATGAAAAATTATTCTGTCCGCCGTCAGGGCCTATGAGACAGAAAAGGGGTTTTAGCTAAGGGAGGAATTTGGTCTCATCGCCTTGAGAAAGGACTACCGATGAGAACGAAATCCCCAAGCCCTAAGGCGCCCGCCGAGCGGGTTTTGAAAGACA
>CAIYRG010000330.1 GCA_903928515.1 uncultured Alphaproteobacteria bacterium
AGCCGCATAGGGGGAATGTTCGCGTGTCCAACACCGAGGCCCAGGCGGAAGCCGCCGCCGCCGACCACGTTATTGCGCGTATGGAACGCGTGCCGATGACGCCCGCGCACAAGCGCCTCGTCGGCATGCTCGGCATGTCGATGCTGCTGGACGCTTATAACGTCTATATCATCGGCCCGGTGGCTGCGCTGATCACCAGCTTCGCGGTTTCCGACAAAACCTTCGCGTTCATTCTTTCGGCGTCCTATTTCGGCCAGATGGTCGGCGCGCTGGTTCTGGGCTGGCTGAGTGAAAAATATGGCCGCAAGCCGGGCTTCATTCTGTCTCTCGGATCGTTCGGTCTGCTGAGCATCGTGTGCGCCTTCGCGCAAAACGCGGATCAGTTGATCTGGGCACGCGTGTTCCAAGGCATCGGCATCGGTGCGCTTCCTCCATTGGCGGGTGCGATGCTCTCGGAAATCCTGCCGCGCAAGGATCGTGGCAAATGGGCCGGCCTGTTCCAGACGCTCTATACGGTCGGCATCATCATCTCGCCCGCACTGGGTTGGTTCGCGCTGCATGCGCTGAATCTCGACAACGATCATGCCTGGCGCTTCCTATTCCTGTTCGGCGGTCTGTCGCTGCCGCTCGCCATCTGGTTCTATTTTGTCATCCCGGAAAGCCCGCGCTGGCTCGCCTCCCATGGCAGGGCCGCCGAAGCCGAAGCAATCGTGAGCCGCCTGGAAGCCTCCGCGACACGCGCCGGTATGGCTCTTGAGCCGCCGGTTACGCAGGTTCACGTCGAGCCCAAGAAAACCAATCTGCTGGAAATGTTCACACCCGAATATCGCATGCGCACGGCATTGGTGTGGATGCAATCCTTCACCGCGTTCTTCGTGGTGAACGCATTCACATCATATCTGCCCAAGCTTTACGTGACGGTCGGCGGCTTGAACGTCGGCTATGCCCTGCTGCTGACAAGCGTCTTCGGCTTCATCGAATTGGGCGTGCGCATCGTGATGGCGCTCACCTGGGACAAGACCGGACGCCTGCCTTGGTTCATCGGCGGCTATTTCGCGGCCGTGATCGGCTGCTTCGCCACTTGGGCGGCGTTCGACATCTTCCATTACACGAGCTGGATCATCCTGGCGACGTTCGGCGTACTGGGCACGGTGGGCTGCAATATTTCGGTAGGCGGCGTGTACGTCTATCACCCCGAACTGTTCCCGACGCGCATGCGCTCGTGGGCGACGTCCACGGGCCGTGCCGTGCGCAGCTTCGCGTCGGTCGTTGCGCCCGCCATCATCGCGCAGATCGTGGCGGCGAAATTGGGTTGGGGGCCGGTGTTCCTGATGTTCGGAATCGTGGCGCTTACGGGTCTCATCGTGATGATGTGGCTGGGCATCGAAACCAAGCAAACGACGCTGGAAAAGATTTCGCATTAGATGGGGTGTGCTGTCCCTTCGAATAAAATTGCAAGCGCTCTGTCGGCGTTGGTTATGTTTTCCGCATGTAGTTCAACAAGCGGAAATGCGCCTCAAACGATTTACGTCGGGGGTCACGATAACCTGGAAACATGCTTCAAACCGGACAACGTCACTTATTACCTCGTCGAGGCGGGCTCCGGGTGCAAGCAAGGCGATTATTCAGCGATACCTTGCAAGTTGCCGAACGGAAATATCGTACCGATGCTTCGAGCGTCGATACGCGATTGCATAGTCCAAGGTGGACAACTCTTTTGACGGGAGCTTACTCAAAATTCTGCAGCATGTTTTCCTGGAAGTAGCGCACCAGTTCGGCCAGATCGCGGTCGCCCCAACCGGCAGCGCAGGCGGCTGATAGCGAAGCCGCCGCGCCCATCGTGGCGGGCATCGGCACGCCGTGGATCGCGCCCGTCGCGATCGCCGACAGCGCGTCTTTGCGCATCGACATGATATCGAGCGATTTCTGCTGAACAGGCTCGCCCTTTAAAATATCGACTTTGCTTTTGAGCCAGCCGCTGGCGATTGGCATTTCGCCGAAGATGTCGAGAATCTGTTCTGCCGTTAGCCCTTCCTTGCGCCCGAGCGCGAGGCCTTCGGCCAGCGATTGCAGATACACCGCCATGCCGAGATTGGCCGACAGCTTCATGGCGCAACCCGCACCGTTCGGACCCATATGCGCGATGCGGCGGGTGAGGGGACCGAGAACCTGCTTCGCGCGTTCCACATCGGCCGTGTCGCCGCCGACCAGCGCCAGCAGCTTGCCATCCTTGACTTGCGGAATGGTGCCGAGCAAGGGGGAGTCGATGATGGCAGCACCTTTTGCCTTCACTTGAGGCGCCAATTCGCGATGCGTCATCGGTTGCAGCGTGCTCATCTCGATGAACAGCTTGCCCTTCACATCGCCGGACAGGAATCCGTCCTTGCCCGTGAAGATACGGCGCACGCCTTTGTCTTCGGTGATGATGGAGATGATGATATCCGCGGCGGCCGCAATGGCGCGCGGAGTTGCGACGGTCTCAACACCGGCCTTGGCGGCCTGCGCCATGGCATCGACGTTTTTATCCCACGCGACGATTTGGAAATCGTGCTCGCGCAAACGCTGCGCGATGGCGGCACCCATGCGGCCCAGACCGACCAATCCCACCTTCGTCATCGCATTCTCCACCCGCGCAATCTTCTGGGGCGCAGCCTATCGCCCGGCCCGCGAACTTGACAGCGTTTTACAGCGCCGCCACGGTCCGCCGATAAAATAGGGAGGAACACGACGATGATCCGCAACCTGGCAATTGTCTCCGCCTTGGTGCTCGCCGCCACCGCCGCGCAGGCACAATCGACACCGCCGGAAATCGCGTTCGAGTCCGTTCCCAATTTTCTCAAGATGCCGCCCAACATGTATCTGGGCGAAGCCGCTGGCGTGGCGGTGAACTCCAAAGGCCACGTCTTTGTGTTCACGCGCGGCAACACCACGGGCCCGGCCTACGCGGCAGCCGCTGCCGAGCTGCTGGAATTCGACCAGAACGGAAATTATGTCCGCGAGATCGGGCACAATCTTTATGCCTGGTCGTTCGCCCATGCGGTGCGCATCGACAAACAGGACAACATCTGGGCCGCCGACAAGGGCTCGGACATGGTGATCGAATTCGATCCCGACGCGCATGTGAAGATGGTGGTGGGCCGCAAACAAGAGGCGTCCGACGAATCCACCGGCCCCGTGAAGCACCCCATGCCGCCGGCGGCTGCCGTGGACGGCTATTTCCGCCAAGTCACCGACATGGCGTGGGACAAAGCGGGCAACACCTACATCTCCGATGGTTACATCAATTCGCGCGTCGCCAAGCTCGACAAAGACGGCAATTGGCTGATGTCGTGGGGCTCGTATGGCTACCAGCCAGGGCAGTTCAACACGCTGCACGCCATCGCGGTGGATGCGAACGACAACGTCTATGTCGCCGACCGCGCCAACCGCCGCATTCAGGTGTTCGACAATTCCGGAAAATTTCTGCGCATGATCACGATCGATCTGCCATTGCCGCCCGATGCCAAGCCCGCCATCGGCAATAGGGCGCCAGCACTTTCCACGTTGGCGCCCGGCGCCAACATGACGCAATTCCCCGGCGCACCGTGGACGTTGTGCATCACGCCGCCCGACAAGGATGGCCATCAGGTGATGTACACGTCCGACGCCTATCCGGGACGCATCTACAAACTATCGCTCGACGGCAAAGTGCTGGGCTGGCTCGGCGGAGCAGGCAAGCAGACAAAGCAATTCGGCTGGATTCA
>CAIYRG010000331.1 GCA_903928515.1 uncultured Alphaproteobacteria bacterium
CTGCACCGGCGGATTGATCGGCGGCTGCCTGACAGCCATCGCGGGTTCGTCCGATGTCGTCGCCGGAGGCTTCATCACCTATTCGAACGAATTGAAAGCCAAGCTGCTCGGCGTGCCCAATGTGGTGCTCGATACGTTCGGCGCGGTCTCCGAACCTGTGGCCCGCGCGATGGCGGAAGGGGCTGTGAAAGCGGCTGGCGTAGACATCGCTGTGGCTTGCACGGGCATTGCTGGGCCTGGCGGCGGCAAGGGGAACAAGCCGGTTGGGCTTGTTCATATTGCGGTTGCCGCGCGCGACAAGAAGACCGCGCATGAAGAACATCGCTTTGGCGATATTGGCAGGGATCAAGTGCGCGAGAAAACCGTGCACGCGGCGCTGGCGTTGTTACGGTCTCAGCTTTGACTTGGCAGATGTGATTTGCCGTAAAGCTTCGCCGCACGCACGGCGAACGCATCGGCCATTTTGCGCGCCACCAACTCGAAGGCGACACCGGCCAGCGCGGATAGCACGCGGCTCTTAAATGCGAAATCGATCGCGAAATATACGCGGCACCCATGTTCGGTGGGCTCGAAGCGCCATTGGTTGTCGAGATGGGCAAATGGCCCCTGCACATGCGCGGCAACGATGGTGCGCGCGATAGGATCGAGCGTCACGCGGCTGGTATAGCGCTCGCGCAGCCCGTGATACGAGACCAGCATATCCGCGACGAGGATTTCGGTTTCGCCGATCTTCTCGCGCGATTTCACGCGCAACCCGCCGCACCACGGCAGGAATTCCGGGTAGTGCTCCACATCGGCGACCACGCCGAACATCTGTTCGGCCGTGTATGGCTGGTCACGGACTTCACGATGAGACGGCATGGGGCTTTAAGCGCGCGCCGCGCGAGCGGCACGCAGCCGAGCGAAATCATCGCCCGCGTGGTAGGATGAACGCGTCAGCGGACTTGCCGACACCATGTGGAAGCCTTTGGCGCGGGCGACCGCTTCGAGGCCTGCGAATTCTTCCGGCGTCCAGAATTTCTGCACGCCCGCATGCTTCAGCGTCGGCTGCAGATATTGTCCTATGGTGAGAAAATCGACGCCGGCGGCACGCAGATCGTCCATCACCTGCATGATTTCTTCGCGGGTCTCTCCGAGGCCAACCATCAGACCCGATTTGGTGAAGGCCTGCGGATTGATTTCCTTCACATGCTCGAGCAGCCGCAACGACACGTAATACCGCGCGCCGGGACGGATGGTGAGATACAGCCGCGGCACGGTTTCCAGATTGTGGTTGAACACATCGGGCGGCGCTTGCATCAGCCGCACGAGTGCGCCCGGCTTACGCAAAAAATCCGGGGTGAGAATTTCGATGGTCGTGTTCGGGCTCGATGCGCGGATCGCGGAGATCGTATTGGCGAAATGCGCCGCACCGCCGTCTTCCAGATCGTCGCGGTCCACTGACGTGATGACGACATGCGAAAGCTTCAGTTTTTGTACCGCATCGGCCACGCGCGAAGGCTCATCGGTATTCAGCGCACCCGGCAAGCCTGTCTTCACATTGCAGAAGGAACAGGCGCGTGTGCAGGTATCGCCCAGGATCATGAAGGTGGCGTGCGCCTTGGTCCAACATTCGCCGATGTTGGGGCACCCTGCCTCTTCGCAAACGGTGGTGAGCTTGTGCTCGCGCACGATTTCGCGCGTTGCGTTGTATTCCGGGCTGACCGGCGCCTTCACGCGAATCCAGGACGGCTTCGCCATCCGAGGCGTATCTTGCTTGTGCGCCTTTTCGGGGTGACGCGCCGCCGCCCGCGCGTCGCGCGAGGTCTGGTCGAAAATCGTTACCATGGGGACTTCATATAGGGTCAAAGTTACGAAATCACGAGCGAAATGCCGCGCCCCACGATAGACTGCCGGCCGGGGCTTGATCCAGAACGGCTTGTTTCGGAAGACGGGCATAACGGGAGAAGCATCCTGACCGGCGCGACATTGGACAAATCCCGTATGCGGGGCACGCTGTTCGATGCCCTGCTCAAAGCCCGGCGCCGCTATGGCGGAACCCGCGCCGCCATGGTCGACGGCGATGGCCGCGTCCTGACATACGACGACACGGTGCGCGCCGCTTTCGCACTTGGGTCTGCGCTCAAGGCCGGAACGGCTGAAGGCGAAACCGTGGGCGTGATGCTGCCCACCGGCATCGGCTCCGTGCTCGCCTTCTTCGCGCTGCTCGC
>CAIYRG010000332.1 GCA_903928515.1 uncultured Alphaproteobacteria bacterium
AGCCTCGGCAGATTTCCCAGATCGCCACCCGCCGCGCACAGCGCGGCAATCTTAAAACGATTAGCGGGCGGCTAGGCCGCCTCACCCTTCAAGAGCCTCGGCAGATTTCCCAGATCGCCACCCGCCGCGCACAGCGCGGCAATCTTAAAACGATTAGCGGGCGGCTAGGCCGCCTCACCCTTCAAGAGCCTCGGCAAATTTCCCAGATCGCCGCCCGCGTGCTTCATGAAGAAGCGGCGCAAGGGTGCAACGGCATCCACAGCACCCAAGCCCAGATCGCGCGCGGTGCGCAGCGGCCAGGAATCGTTGGAGAAAAGACGGTTAATCGCATCGGTGCCGAGCGCCAACGTGACGCGATCGAACCGCCGCCAACGCTCGTAGCGCGACAGCATGGCGGTGGTGCCGAAATCCAATCCCAGCCGGGCGGCATCGGCGATCACTTCCGTGAGCGCGGCCACATCTTTCAAGCCCAGGTTGAGGCCCTGACCGGCGATGGGGTGAATGCCCTGCGCGGTGTCGCCGATCAGCGCCAGGCGCTCGGCCACGGTGGAGCGCGCCAGGAGGAAACTGAGCGGATAGGTCCAGCGCGGGCCGAACGGTTTTACCGCGCCCAGATGCGCGCCGAAGCGCCGTTCCAGTTCCTCCGTGAACAGATCATCTGGCAAGGCTTTCAGACGCGGCGCGCTTTCCTTGGTTTCCGTCCACACCAGCGAGGAGCGGTTGCCGGGCAAGGGCAAAATCGCGAACGGGCCTGCGGGGAGAAAATGCTCGTAAGCCACGCCGTTATGCGGCTTTTCGTGTTCGACCGTGGTGACGATGGCGGTCTGCGGATAATCCCACGCGACCACGGGAATGCGCGCATCTTCGCGCAAGAAAGACTCGCGGCCTTCGGCGGCCACCACCAGAGATGCTGCGATCTCCGCGCCATTGCTGAGATGCACATAGGCTGCGCCGGTTTGCGTGCGGTCGCAGGCGATCACGCTGGCGCCCGTCACCAGATTCACATGCGAAAGTGTTTGGGCTGTTTGCCACAGCGCCTGGCGGATATGCCGGTTCTCCGCCATGGCCCCCAAAGGGGCACCAACTTCGCGATGATCGAAGTGCATCGAAAAGGGCGAGGCCTGCCCGCCGAGCTTGGCGTCGCTCACCAGAATATCGTTGATCGGTTGTGCGAAAGGTTCGAGCGCATCCCAGATACCGAGCGCCTTGAACATGCGGACATTGGCATAGGCGAGCGCGGAGGCACGGCCATCGAACGCGGGCGCGGTCAGCGCTTCCGCCTTCTGGCTCTCCACCAGCGTGACACCGAGGCCCAAACGGGCGAGCGCGACGGCCAGGGTCAGCCCCACCATGCCGCCGCCGGAGATCACCACGTCTTGCCGCAAAGCCGAGCCGCTCATGGCCCTGTTCTCACGCGCTTTTCGGGGGCGCGCAATACGTCTCACGGGGCTTTGTCAGATCATTTGCACAAAACTGCATAAAAAATAGCCATAAGAGAATAATTGCATATATTACGTGCATATTGATCGGGGTTTGATTCAAGCAGATTCGATAACCCCTTGCAAAACCTGAATTATTGCACTGCGGCGAAACCGGCACGGAATTTGTAAACGAGTTCCTACGCCGAAATCGAGGCACCGCAACCACGGGCCGAACAGGGGTAAACCATGAAGCTCATCACGGCCGTCATTAAGCCGTTCAAACTGGACGAAGTCCGCGAAGCGCTGTCGGCGCTTGGCGTGCAGGGCATGACCGTCACGGAAGTCAAAGGCTATGGCCGGCAGAAGGGCCATACCGAGATTTATCGCGGCGCCGAATATGCCGTCAGCTTCCTGCCGAAAATCAAACTCGAAGTCGCCGTCCGCGCCGAATTGGCCGATGCGGCGATCGAAGCCATCACGTCGAAAGCCCGCACCGGCCAGATCGGTGACGGGAAGATCTTCGTGACGGCCTTGGACGAAGTCTTGCGCATCCGTACCGGCGAAACCGGCACCGATGCTCTGTGAGTACAGAGAAGAACCGAGGGGAAGATCAATGAACAAAACCATGAATCGAATTGGCAAGGTAGCGCTGGCGAGTCTGCCCGCGTTGCTGGCGCTCGGCGCAGTCGCGCTGGCGCAAGACGCCTCCACGGCAGCGCCTGCGGCAGATGCCGCAGCAACGGCTGCTCCGGCGGCGGCTGCAGCAGCAGCGGCTGCTCCGGCAGCGGCAGCGGCTGCTCCCGCAGTGGCGGCAGCCGCAGCGGCGGCACCGAAGATCGACACAGGCGACACGGCGTGGATGCTCACTTCCACTGTGCTCGTCCTGATGATGACGATTCCGGGCCTGGCGCTGTTTTACGGCGGTATGGTGCGCAAGAAGAACGTGCTCGCGACGCTGGCACAAAGCTTCGGCGCAACCTGCATCATCACCGTTCTCTGGATGGTTATCGGTTACTCCCTCGCCTTCACGGACGGCGGCGCCAACAATGCCTGGATCGGCGGCGTCAACTACCTCCTGCTCGGGCCTATGGGATTGAACTCCACCAGCACGCTGGCGCCGACAATTCCTGAATCCGTCTATATGTGCTTCCAGATGACGTTCGCGATCATCACGCCGGCGCTGATCGCCGGTGCGTTGGCCGACCGCATGAAATTCTCTGCCTTCATGTGGTTCATGTCGCTCTGGCTCATCTTCGTCTACTGCCCGATCGCGCATTGGGTCTGGGGCGGCGGCTGGCTCGGAACGGCGGGCGCGCTCGACTATGCCGGTGGCACCGTGGTGCATCTGAACGCCGGTACTGCGGCTCTCGTGACCTGCCTCATTCTCGGCAAGCGCGTTGGCCTCGGCACGGAGAACATGTCTCCGCATAACCTCGTGCTGTCCGTCATCGGCGCGTCGCTGCTGTGGGTCGGTTGGTTCGGCTTCAACGCCGGTTCGGCCGTCACCTCGAACGTCAACGCCGGTATGGCGATGGCGACGACGCAGATCGCGACCGCTGCAGCCTCGTTGGGCTGGATGTTCATCGAATGGATCGTTGCCAAGAAGCCTTCGGTTCTCGGCATGATCTCGGGCGCTGTGGCTGGCCTCGTGGCCATCACCCCGGCTTCCGGCTTCGTCGACCCGCAGGGCGCACTGATCATCGGCTTCGCGGCCGGTATCGTCTGCTACTTCTCGGCGGTTTGGGTGAAGAAGTGGTTCGGCTACGACGACGCGTTGGACGCCTGGGGCGTGCATGGTGTCGGCGGTGCGCTGGGCGCCATTCTGACGGGTGTGTTCGCATCGAACGCGATCAACTCCGCCGGCAAGGGCTGGCTGCACGATGGCAACATCGGACAGATGACACTTCAGTTCGAAGACGTTGGAGCGACCTTTGTCTACTGCTTCATCGTGACCTTCATCATCCTGAAGCTCATCGATATCGTGATCGGCCTGCGCGTGTCGCGTGATGTTGAAGTCGAAGGTCTCGACATCAACCTCCACGGCGAGACGGTGCACGGCTAACGATCAGTTCCCCCAACTTGAGGGCGCTCCGTAACGGAGCGCCCTTCTTGTTGGAACCGGATTGTTCGGGCTGCATTTCGAAATTTCTACGATTTGCCGTTACCGAAAAGGCGCTTCTTCCGAAAGGACGAGGCGCCTTTTCTTTTGGGCGGGCTGAAGCCCGGCAGAGGAAAACCGCAACTTCCCGAAAAGCCGCTGCTCGGATAGGCTTGCCGCCGACAGGCGTTGGCAAAAGACCGGCGCACCACAAAATCTTTCGGGGAGAGCTTCATGAAACCGACTTTTGCCTACGGCGCCAAAACAACATTGGTCCTCGCAGCGTTGGCCTTGGGATTGGGCGTCTTCGCAGCACAAGCCGTGTTGGCGGCCGATGCCCCGGCGGCAGGCGCAGCCGCCCGCCCGCCGGTGAAGGACACGCGCAGCCCCGATGCCTCAGCTGTGCAATCGGGCAATTACATGAGCGAGCCCAACCACACGCGCATCGTTTGGTCGGTGAAGCATAATGGCTTCTCCACCTTCCTGGCGATTCTGCCGCAATTCGACGCCAAGCTCGGGCTGGATGCGAAAGACGTGTCCAAGAGCACGCTGGACGTGACCATCCCGATGGGCGCGATCACCACCGGCGTTCCGGCCGCCGAATTTGAAGGGCAGTTGAAGGGCGAGCGTTATTTCAACATCGCGAAATTCCCGAACGCCACCTTCCACGCCACCAAGATCGAGAAGACCGGCGCGAACAAAGCCAACGTCACCGGCGACCTGAGCTTCTTAGGCGTGACCAAGCCCGCGACGCTGATGGTGACATTCAATCAGGCGGGCGAAGGCCCGGCACCCGGCTACAAGGTCGGCTTCGATGCGAGCGGCACCATCAAGCGTTCCGATTGGGGCCTGACCACGTTGGCCCCCGGCGTGTCGGATGAGGTGAATTTGATGATCGAAGCGGAATTCATTCCGGCGAAGTAATGACTTCGTGATCCTGGAAACGGCGATCCTGAATATACGGCCGGGTGAAGCGGAGCGGTTTGAAGCCGCGATGCGCCAAGCCCGGCCGTTGATCGCCGCAACACCCGGCTTTCTCGGCATCGAGGTGCGGCGGTGTTTGGAAGCCGATCATCGCTATCTCTTGCTGGTGCGATGGGAGAACTTGGAAGCGCATACGAAAGGCTTCCGCCAATCGGAGCGCTACGCACCTTGGCGTGCATTGCTGCATCATTTCTACGATCCCTTTCCCACGGTCGAGCACTATGATGAACCGATTGCGCTTTAGCATTGTGTTGCTCGCGGCCTTCGGCATCGCGCCAAACGCATCCGCGCAGAGCGCGGCCGCATCGCAAGGTGCGACTTGGGAAACGATCAAGGCCTTGCCCGATTGGGTCGGCGTGTGGGTGGCCGCAAGCAATGCCTCATCGCGCGGCATGACATTCACAGCCGCCGGAAAAGCCCAGAACGAAAGCCTCAACAATTTGCGCGGCGACAATGGCGATGTGCCGAGCCGCCACAAGACCTGCATCCTCGCAGGCTTTCCCTCGGGCATGACGGGGCCTGAGCAATATACGATTGAGTATGTCTACACGCCGGGACAGGTGACGATCACCGACAGCCAGGCATTCGTGCGGCGCATCTATACTGATGGCCGCAAGCATCACGCGGGTAAGCTCAGCTTGATGGGCGACTCCGTCGGCCACTGGGAAAAAGATGCGAGCGGCGCGATGGCGCTGGTGGTCGACACCACCAATCTCGATCCCGGCAACGAATTGTTTTACGGCTTTACGGGCGGCAAGAATTTGCACATCACCGAACGCATGGTGCTGAATGCACAGGATCATCTGTCTATCGACACGGTGATCGAAGCCCCCGAAATGCTCATCGCACCCGCGCCGCACAACATGCTCTACAATCGCCATCG
>CAIYRG010000333.1 GCA_903928515.1 uncultured Alphaproteobacteria bacterium
GGAATAATCGCGACCGATGGCGGCGCGGATATGGCGCGGGCCCGCGAGGATGTTGTTGGTGGGATCGAAACCAAGCCAGCCGTAAGACGGCAGATAGGCTTCCATCCAGGCATGACCGGCATCTGGCGTGGAGCGGTCGTTCTCGCTCTTGCGATGATAGAGATAACCCGAGACGTAGCGCGCCGGGATACCCCAACTGCGCGCCGTGGCGATCATGATGTGCGAGAAATCCTGGCAGACGCCGCGCCCCGCTTCGAGCGCGTGCTCGATGGGCGAATGCACCCCGGTGACGCCGATCTCATAATCGAGCGCCTTGGCGATGGTGCGGCTCAAGCGGCGCAATTCGGTGAGCGGGTCGGCTTTTGGCTTCAACAGATCGTGGTGGCTGAGGAACGCGTTCAGCGCATCGCCTTCGTGCGCGAAGGTGGACGGCTGCAGGAAATCGTAGTGATCGTCGGTGAGGTTCAGCGTGTTGAAACGCTGCCATTCCAACGCATCCGCCGGACCTTCCTGCAACGGCACGGGCCGCACTTCGACAACCGCCAAGGCTTCGATGCGCAATTCCGTATGCTCGCGCAGCACGTTGAAGTGGTAGACCGCGTTTCCCAAATGATCGTTGTACGCATAGAGCTGCGCGCGCGGCGTGGTGGTGATCTGGAACGACCGCAAAGATTGCGGTCCTTCCGAGCGCGGCTGCATGCGGACTTCCATCACGCTTTCGCGCACGGGTGCTGAGTAGCGAAAACGCGTGACGTGGCCGATGGAGTAGAACATTAGAGAACTGTCTCCGCACCGTAGGCGATGTAGGCGGCATAGACCGCTTCATGGATATCGGCGCACTGATCGAGAATGCCGGTCAGGAACGCGTTGAAGGATTCGGAATCGATTTCGTCGATCTGTCCGTAATCGACATGCGCGCGCAGGCGGCCCGCCAGACGCTGGCACAAAGCGCGGCGCGCGGTCGGCGCGCCGGGTGCAACGGCCGCAAGCGCTTCGGCCAGCCGGTCGATGGCAAAGCGGATCGAATGGGGGAATTCGGCATCGAACAGCAAAAATTCGGCGATGCGCTCGGGCTGAATGGAGGCGGTGTAGACCTTCGTATAGGCCTCGAATGCGGCGCAAAAGCGCAGCAACGCCACCCAATCGGAATAGAGCGATTGCGAAGGCTTCAGCGCATCGGGCCGCAGATTGCCGAAATGCGCGCCCATCAGGCGGCAGATCAATTGCGCCCGTTCCATGTAGCGGCCGAGCGCGATGAAGTGCCAACCTTCGCCGTGGCGCATGGTGGAGAAGGTGATGCCTTCGAACAGGATCAGCGCATCCATCACGTCGCGGAAATGGCGCGCCGGCTGATGGCGCCAGACCATCGCCATGTCGATGGGCGCCAGGCGTAAGTAAAGACGGTTCAGATGCTCCCACATCTCGGTGGAGATCTGCTCGCGCACTTGCCGCGCATTGTCGCGCGCGTTGCGCACCGAAGAGATCAGCGAGGTGGGATTGAAATGATCGTGCGACAGCGCCTGCACAATGGCCGCGTCGCCGGCGGCGGAGGCCACATATTTTTCCGACGACAACGCCATGGGCAAATGCCGCCAGGATGCCTCGGCTTCGGCGCGGGTTTGCTCGACGGCCGTTTCGAGCTTTACCGCCAGAAGCCGTGCGGCATGTTCGGCGCGCTCAAGATAGCGGCTCATCCAATAGAGATTTTCGGCGACCCGACTGAGCATCGTTAGCTTCCCAAAACCCCTAGCTTCCCAAAACCCAAGTGTCTTTCGAACCGCCGCCCTGACTGGAATTCACCACGAGGCTGCCGCGCTTGAGGGCCACGCGGGTGAGCGCGCCGGGCACGATGGTGGTTTTCTCGCCGTGCAGAATGAAGGGCCGCAGATCGACGTGCCGCGGCTCGATCTCGCCGT
The DNA here is from genome assembly GCA_903928515.1 of uncultured Alphaproteobacteria bacterium. Taxonomy (GTDB): domain Bacteria; phylum Pseudomonadota; class Alphaproteobacteria; order Micropepsales; family Micropepsaceae; genus CAIYRG01. The sequence continues at coordinate 1,917 of CAIYRG010000333.1, forward strand.
CGACGAAAGACGGCGCGGTCGACAGTTGGATCGTCGGCTGCGCAATATAATTGGCCGGATTGGCTTTGAGCTTCTCGGCGAAGTCGGCGCGCTCGGCGAGGCTTGCGTGCGGGCCGACCAGCATGCCGTAGCCGCCCGAGTCGCCCACCGATTTCACCACCAGCTTGTCGAGATTGGCGAGCACATAGCCCAGCGATTTCGGTTCGCGGCAAAGATAGGTCTCGACGTTTTCCAGCGCCGGTTCTTCGGACAGATAATAGCGGATCAGCGCGGGCACATAGGCGTAGACCGCTTTGTCGTCGGCGACGCCGGTGCCGAGCGCGTTGGCAATCATCACGTTGCCGGCGCGATAGGCGTTGAACAGGCCGGGCACGCCGAGAATGGTGTCGGAGCGGAAAGCCAGCGGATCGATGAAATCATCTTCAATCCGGCGGTAGATAACATCGATGCGTTTCAGGCCCGAGGTCGTACGCGCATAGATCACGTTGTCGTTGACCAGCAGGTCGCGGCCCTCGACCAGCTCCACACCCATCTCGCGCGCTATGAAGGCGTGTTCGAAATAGGCGGAGTTGAAGACGCCCGGCGTGATGACCGCGATGGAGACATCGTCGTGATAGGGCATGAGCGAGCGCAACGTCGCCAGCAATTCCTGCGGATAGTGATCGACCGCGCGCACACCCGAGGACCGGAACGCTTCGGGGAATGCGCGGCGCACCACTTCGCGATTGGCGAGCATGTAGGACACGCCCGACGGCACGCGCAGATTGTCTTCCAGCACCACGAAGGCGCCGTCTTCGCGGCGCACCAGATCGCTGCCGCAGACATTCACATAGGCGCCATGCGGCACCGGGAGATTGCGCATCTCGCGGCGGTAATTTTTTGATCCAAAGATCATCTCGCGCGGGACGATGCCGTCTTTCAGCACCCGCCCGTCGGTGTAGATGTCGCGCAGGAACAGATTGAGCGCCAAGATGCGCTGCGTCAGCCCGCGTTCGATGCGCGCCCATTCCGCAGCGGTGATGATGCGCGGCAGGAGATCGGTCGGGATGATGCGCTCGGTGCCCTGCCCGTTCGAGCCCTTCTCGCCATAGACCGTGAAGGTGATGCCTTGGTGCAGGAAGGAGAGTTCGCAGGCCTGCTGGCGGCGCTCCAATTCCTCCGGCGATAGCTCCGCGAGGCTGGCATAGAGCGCGGCGTATTGCGGGCGGACCGCGCCCGAAGGATCGAACATCTCGTCATAGGCCGGGCCGCTGACGCCGTCGCGATAGCAGGCGACTTGCGGCCTTGCCGCAGGGGGGAGGCCTGATTGGCTGGAATCCAAAAACATCGCCTCCTGTGACCCCATCCCTACAAACCCGCCCATCCCACAAATTCGTCAGACAAGTTTATTTTGCAGTTGCGAAATGAAACGTCCTCCGGCGCATCCCGTCAAGAGAGAAATGCACGGATTTTGAGCATTAAATTTCCTGCCTATTTCATAGGCAGAATAGACGAGACCGGGTTAGCCAAAGGTTTGAAACGACCGGCAAAAGCGCCTTGAAGGAACAATCCTGCCAACGCCAAACCCGATGGATCGATCCCATGGCCGAGTCCGGGGACGCGGTGCCACTGCACGCCATAGCCCGCAGCCCCCAACGCGCCGGCCGACAGGAACAGCGCCAGATCGGGGATCACTTCGTCGGATGCGCCATGCACCAGAAGGATCGGCGGACCACCGGATGAAAGGGGCGTCTGTTCCGGAGCGGACAACATTCCCGAATACCCAATGATCGCGGCCGGGGCGACATCCCTACGCAAGCCGGCATGCAGCGCCATCATCGTGCCTTGGCTGAACCCGACCAGCGCCAAGCGATCATGCGGCAGATTCAAACGCTCCAATTCCGCATCGAGATATTCGTTGAGCACGGGCGCGGCTTTGGCAACGCCGCGCGCCGTTTCCTGCGGATCGAGGCGCGTGAGCGGAAACCATTGGAAGCCCGCACCCGCCATGGCGCAACGCTCGGGTGCATGCGGCGAAGCGAACGCCGCGCCCGGCAATTGCCGCTGCCATTCTTGCCCAAGCGAAAGCAGATCGTTGCCGTCAGCGCCAAAGCCATGAAGGAACACCACAAGATGTGTGGCGGTGCCGCGTGCGGGTGGAAGACGGGGGCCTGTGAGCGGCATAAGGAAATCGCTTATGAAGAAGAGTGTTCTGTTAGAGCCGTGTTCCGGCAAACGATTGTGTAGCCTTCCACCATGATTGTCACCCGCTTCGCGCCCAGCCCGACCGGCTTTCTGCATATCGGCCATGCCTATGCGGCACTTGTTGCTGCAAGTGCGGGCGAGCGGTTTCTGCTGCGCATCGAAGACATCGATCAGGGCCGCGCGCGCGACCAATTTGTGAATGCGATCTTCGACGATCTGGCGTGGCTTGGTTTGCGTTGGGAAATGCCGGTGCGCATGCAGTCGCAGCATTTCGCCGAATACGCGAAGGGCCTCTCGCATCTGCAGCGCGACGGATTGCTCTATCCCTGCTTCTGCACGCGCAAGGAGATCGCCGAGGAAATCGCGCGGGCGGGCGAAGCCCCGCATGCGGCATCCATCGGGCCTGATGGCCCGCTCTATCCGGGCACGTGTCGCGAGCTTTCAGAAGAATTGCGTGAGAGCCGCATCGCGTCGGGCGCCAGCTATGCGCTGCGCCTCGACATGCAGAAGGCACTGGCGCGCGTAACCGCGCCGTTGATCTTTCGTGATCATGGTTGTGAGCACATTGCGACGCCGGAAATTTTCGGTGACGTGGTTCTGGCACGCAAAGATTTGCCGGCGAGCTATCATTTGGCGGTGACGATGGACGACGCGACGCAAGGCGTCACTCTGGTGACGCGCGGTGAGGATTTGTTTTCCGCAACGCATGTGCAACGCCTGCTGCAGGAATTGCTGGCATTGCCAACGCCCGATTACGCGCATCACCGTTTGATTGTGGATGCGGCGGGAAAAAAATTCTCCAAGCGCGACGGCGCCGTGACGCTGCGCGAATTGCGCGCGCACGGCGCGACGCCGGAAGATATTCTCCGGAGAATAGGCGCCGCATGACAGGCTTGCGCGCCGACTAAGCGAATATTGCGCGGGCCGCAGCGGGCGCGCTAGATGCTGTCATGACAACGCACCCGCTCGAACGTCTGTTTGCGACCATCGCTTCTCGCAAAGGGGCCGATCCCAAAACCTCGTACACTGCGAAATTGCTGAGCGGCGGCGCGAAGGATTGCGCCAAAAAGCTTGGCGAAGAATCGGTGGAAACGAGTTTGGCGGCGATGGGCGGCGACAAAGCCGAACTCGCCGCAGAATCTGCCGATTTGCTGTATCACCTGATGGTGCTGTGGGCGGCGTGCGATCTTACGCCCCAAGGCGTCTATGACGTTTTGGCGGCCCGCGAAGGCCGGTCGGGGATCGAGGAAAAAGCTTCGCGCGGATAATGTTTATCCAGCGACAGATTTAATTCCTCTGCGGAATCAGACTTTTTCGACGCCGGCCGCCAATGAGCGGACCAGATCGAGCACCGAGCGGCGCACCTTGGGATCATGGATGCGCATGAAAGCGAGACTTAACTGCAATCCCTCGCCGCTGGAGATGAACTCCATGACAGGTGGTGCATCATCGGCATCGTGAAAGCCGGGAGGGCCTCCGGCTTCCGAGAAGGTTTCCGCGTCTTCATAAAAGAAGCTCACCGGCACGCCGAGGATGCCGGAAATCTCGAACAGGCGGCCCGCTCCGATGCGGTTGACCCCCTTCTCGTATTTTTGGACCTGCTGGAAGGTCAGACCCAACAGTTCCCCCAGCCGCTCCTGGCTCATTCCCACGAGCATACGCCTCAAGCGGACACGGTGGCCTACCTGCGCGTCAACCGGGTTCGCTTGTTTCTTTGGCACGCCCCTCAACCCCCTCGTGGCTAGCGCCTTGAATGGACTAGAGAAAACGTCCTTATTGACTCGGCGTCAAGTGACGCCCCGCATCCGGGGTGCAAGACCGATTCCGAACAAAACCAGAAAGAGAATTGCCGGAACCACATCGCCAAATAGTACATATGGCGTCGGCGCAATTGCAACCGGAAGGTTTGTATCCAGGATGCCTCGCGTATTTAGATCGAGGCGGCCTCGGACCCTGCCGAACGAATCAATCATTGCCGAGATGCCCGAGTTGGCCGAACGGGCCACCGGGATGCCCTCCTCGATGGCCCGCGTCCGCGCGATCAGGAAATGTTGCGCCGGACCAGCGGCCGGACCGAACCAGGAATCGTCGGTGACGGCGGCGAACCATTGCGGGCGCATCGCCTCCGTCACCCGGCCGGGGAAGATGATCTCATAACAAATGAGGGGTCCCATCGGCGGCGCGCCGGGAACATTCAAAGTGTGCGGACCATCGCCGGACAGGAAGCCTGTGTCGCCGCCGGCGATCTGCGAGATGCCGAGCGCATGCAAAACATTCTCGAACGGCAAATATTCGCCGAACGGCACCAGATGGAACTTGTCGTAAGTCCCGACCAGTCGCGCATGCGAGTCGAACACGAAGAAGGAATTGTAGAAACGCCGGTCGCTCGGTTGCCCGTCGTAACGCACCGCCCCCGTGAGCAAGGTGCGGCCACCGGCAACGATGCTCGCAATCTCTTCCATCGCACCGGGTTCGCGCTGCAGAAGAAGCGGCGGCGCAGCTTCGGGCCAGAGTATGTGCGTGATGGGCTGTTTCGCAGGCAGCAATGAGAGATCAACCAACCGCCGCCAATTCCGCACGATATAGCGGTCGACATATTTTTCGCTCTGCGGTGTGTCGGGCTGCACAATGCGCAGCCGCACGCCCGGCACATCGTCATTGGTGGCGAAATTCAACCGCGTTTCGCCGCCTGCCCATAACACGATGAAGAAGCCTGCAAGCACGCCGGGCCACATGGCGGCGCGCGGTGCCTTCGCACCACTCGCCAGCAAAGCCAATGACGCACCGAACAGCAGCGTGAGAAACGACAGACCATAGATGCTGAACGTCGCGACACTCTGCATCACACCCAATGATGCGCCCCAGCCGTAGCCGGGCAGATTCCACGGGAAGCCCGTGAAGATATGACCGCGCACATATTCGATGCCGCCGACAATGGCCGCGAACAGAAACACCCGCGCGTGCGCGGCATTCCACAACCACCCGCACAGACCGCACGCGATGGCGAAGAAAATCGCCAAGCCGCCTGGAAACAGCAACGCAACGAAGGGCAATTGCCAAGCATGGTCCGCCGCATCGACCAGGAACGCATAGCCGATCCAATGGAAGCCTACGAGAAAGTGACCGAACCCAAAGGCCCAACCGATGGCGGCGGAGGCGCGGATGGGACGCGCGCCTTCATGCGCGCCATCGAGCAGCAGCACAAGCAGCGCATAGCCCGCCAGCAACAACGGCCAGAGCAGGAAGGGCGGAAAAGCCAGTGCGGCCGCGGCGCCGGCACAAGCCGCGAACATCAGACGCCGCCAGCCGCGAAGGCCACGAACGCGCGCGGCCATGATGTCGAACCACGCCAGCAACGGAACGAGTTTCGCCTGTTTCATTCTGGCAGGGGGCTCATACGGGCGGAGTGAGCGGCGCGGGCGAAATCTTGCGGATGCGCAGACGTTTCACGCGGCGCGGATCGGCTTCCAAAATCTCGACTTCGTAACCGGGCAACGACACGACTTCGCCGCGCACCGGAACACGGCCCGTGATCGTGGACACAAGGCCACCCAGCGAATCCACCTCTTCTTCCGACACGGCGGGCGCCAGATCGATGCCGGTGCGGGTGTGAAAATCTTCAAGATCGAGCCTGGCATCGACATCGAAGCCACCATCGCCGCGTGCGACGATATCCTGCTCGTCACCGGTATCGTATTCATCGTCGATATCGCCGACGATTTCCTCGACCAGATCCTCGATGGAGACCAGGCCGTCGGTGCCGCCATATTCGTCGATCACCAGCGCCAGATGGATGCGCGTCGCTTGCATCTTCAGCAACAGATCAAGGCCCGGCATCGCGGCGGGCACGAAAAGAATGTCGCGCTTCAATTTCGCTATTGGCGAAGGCGGCCACTGCATGTCGCCATTGGGGGCAATCTGCACCAGCGACAGCACATCCTTCACATGAATCATGCCCAACGGATCGTCGAGCGTTTCGCGGTACAGCGGCAGGCGCGAATGTTGCGCCTCGCGAAACAGCGTCACCAATTCCGACAGCGGCGTGTCCACCTCCACCGCGACGATCTCGGCACGGGGCACCATGACATCGCCCACGCGCAACTCGCCGAATTTCAGGAGGTTGCCGAGCATCATGCGTTCGGCAGAAGAAAGCTGATCGGTTTCGCGCTCGGCTTCCTCGATCACTTCCTCGATGCTTTCGCGCATCGTGTCTTCATGGCCGCGAAATTCGCGCACCAGCTTCGAAAGACGCGCGCCCATATTGGAGAGCAGCGAACGGGAATCGGTTACGGATTTTTCCGGCGCAGATTTGGCAACCGCTTGGCCGTTGCCGGGCTCGCTATCGGCCATCGCTTAGGCCTCGAATGCGGCGGCGTAAGGATCGGCGATGCGCAGAGCCTTCAGCGCGCGCACTTCAAGGGCTTCCATCGCTTCGGCCTCGGAATCGGTGAGGTGATCGTAGCCCAAAAGATGCAGAACGCCATGGGCCGCCAGATGCGCGGCGTGGGCTGAAAACGTCTTTTTCTGCGCCTTGGCTTCGCGCGCCACCACGCCATAGGCAATGGCGATATCGCCCAGATATTCACGCGGATTGCCGCCTGGGAACGACAGAACATTGGTGGGCTTTTTCAAGCCCCGAAAATCGCCATTGAGTGCAGCCAGGCGCGCATCGTTCGCCAGCACGATGGTGAGATGTGCCGATTTGCGCTTGCTGCCCAGCGCAAGCGCCTGGCGCGCCGCACGCTTCAGCAGACGCAAGCCTTCGGGTTGCTTGCGCCAGCTGGCATCCTCGATGACGACATCGAGTGCAATTTTGGAAGCCGCCGGTTTGCGCGTCACGGCTTTCGGCTTGGCCGATTTTTTGGCCTTGGTCTTTTTTACGACGCTTTTTTTGGCAGCGCGCGTCATTCGCCCTTGCCCCGCACTTTGCGTGCCTTGGCGTCTTGCACGGCATAGGCTCCGACAATGCGCGCAACCAACGCATGGCGCACGACATCGGCTTCGGAAAAGCGCGTGACGCCGACGCCCTCGACACCTTCCAGGATGCTCAAGGCTTCGGCCAAACCTTGCGGCCCGGATGGCAAATCGCTTTGCGACAGATCGCCGGTGATCACCATGCGGCTGTCTTCGCCCAGACGGGTGAGGAACATTCGGATCTGTGCGGGCGTGGTGTTCTGGGCTTCATCGAGAATGACGAAGGCGCGCGACAGCGTGCGGCCGCGCATGAAAGCCAAAGGCGCCACTTCGATGATGCCCGATTCCATCATCTTCATGCAGGGCTCTGCACCGATCACATCAAACAGAGCGTCGTAAAGCGGCCTGAGATAAGGATCGATTTTGTCTTTCAGATCGCCCGGCAGAAAGCCCAAACGCTCGCCCGCTTCCAGCGCGGGACGCGACAGGATGAGCCGATCGACGCGGCGCTCATACAGCAGGTTCGCGCCGTAGGCCGCCGCGAGATAGGTTTTGCCGGTGCCCGCCGGGCCGATGCCGAAGACGAGATCGCGTTGGCGCAGCAAATCGAGATAAGCGGCTTGCGCCGCATTGCGCGGACGCGTGATCTTGTGCGCGCTGGTTTTGATGGCGCCCGAGCGGATGTCGGTTTTCGTATCCGTCAGCGCATGTGCTGCTATGCGAATTTCGGCATCGACATCGGCGAGCGCGATATCGTCGCCGCCTTCGATGCGATCATACAACGCGCGCAGCACGATGGCCGCCTGCTCGCGGGCGGCGGGCGCGCCTTCAATGGCAACAAGATTGCCGCGCATGGACAGCTTCACATCGAGCCGCTGTTCGACGCGCACGAAATGGCGGCTGTGCGGGCCGGAAAGCGCCGCCAACAGATTGTTGCGTTTGAATTCGAGCGTGACTTGCTCGCGCGGACCCGAATTGCGATTGGCCGATGGCGGAGGGTTCAAGAGGCCATCGCCTCCATGTCGCTGGCGGCGAGAGACGCGCCGCGCAGACTGTTGGAACTGATGCCCGCGATGCGTATCTCGCACAGCGAACCGATGCGTGAGGCCGCGCCGTCGACATGCACCGATTGCAGGTAGGGGCTGCGGCCGATCGCCTGGCCCGCTTGCCGCCCGGCCTTTTCAAACAACACCGGAAACATTTTGCCGACGCAGGACGCGTTGAACGACGTCTGCTGCTCCAAGATCAACGCCTGCAACGCTTGCAGACGTGCATTCTTCACATCTTCGGGAATCTGCTTGCCCATCGACGAGGCCGGCGTGCCGGGGCGCGGGCTGTATTTGAACGAGTAGGCCTGCGCGAAATTGATCTCGCGGATGAGCGCCATCGTGGCCTCGAAATCCGCATCGGTTTCGCCGGGGAAGCCGACGATGAAATCGGAAGACAGCGCGATATCGCGGCGCGCGGCGCGGATGCGCGACACCAGAACGCGATAATCTTGCGCCGTGTGCTGGCGATTCATCGCGGCAAGAATTCTGTCGGCACCCGACTGCACCGGAAGATGCAGGAACGGCATCAGCTTTTCTTCATCGCCATGCACGGCGAGCAGATCTTCGCCCATATCGCGCGGATGGCTGGTGGTGTAGCGCAGGCGTTCCAAATCCGGGATGCGCGCCAGATGGCGGATGAGGCGCGCGAGGCTCCAGGCTTCGCCATCGAGCCCAACACCGGCGTAGGCATTGACGTTTTGGCCCAGCAGCGTGATCTCGCGCGTGCCGTTGGCGACGAGCGCACGGGCTTCCGCTTCGAGCTGCGCGACGGGGCGCGAATATTCCGCGCCGCGCGTGTAAGGCACCACGCAGAAGGTGCAGAATTTGTCGCAGCCTTCCTGCACGGTGAGGAACGCGCAGACATTTTTCTGCGAA
>CAIYRG010000334.1 GCA_903928515.1 uncultured Alphaproteobacteria bacterium
GCCGTCGCATTCAAACAGGATGCGGCCCGGCTTGATCTTCGCCACCCAGAATTCCGGCGCACCCTTGCCCGAGCCCATGCGGACTTCGGCAGGCTTCTTCGACACCGGAACGTCCGGGAAGACGCGAATCCAAACGCGACCCGTGCGCTTCATGTGGCGCGTGAGGGCGCGGCGCGCAGCTTCGATCTGACGCGCGGTGATGCGATCAGGCTCAACGGCCTTGAGGCCGTATTCGCCGAAAGCGAGCGTGGAACCGCCCTTCGCAGCGCCGTGAATGCGGCCCTTGTGCTGCTTGCGGAATTTTGTGCGTGACGGTTGAAGCATGACTCGTGTCCGTAATTAGGCTGCGGCCGGGCGATTGCCGCCAGAACGACCAGCGTTGGGATCGGCGGCTTCGGCCAAACGTTTGTCCTGCGCGAGCGGATCATGTTCCATGATCTCGCCCTTGAAGATCCAAACCTTTACGCCACAGGTGCCGTAGGTCGTCATCGCGGTGGAAACGCCGTAATCAATGTCGGCGCGCAACGTGTGCAACGGCACGCGGCCTTCACGATACCATTCGATACGCGCGATTTCCGCGCCGCCCAAACGGCCCGTGCAGTTGATACGAATGCCCTGGGCACCCAAACGGATCGCCGATTGCACAGCGCGCTTCATGGCGCGGCGGAACGCGACGCGGCGTTCGAGCTGCTGCGCGATGTTGTCGGCCACCAGCTTCGCATCGATTTCCGGCTTGCGGATTTCGACGATGTTCAGGTGGATTTCGCTGTCCGTATATTTGCCCAGGTCCGACTTCAACTTATCGATGTCGGCGCCCTTCTTGCCAATCACCACGCCCGGACGTGCCGAGTGGATGGTGACGCGGCACTTCTTGTGCGGACGTTCGATGAAGATGCGCGACACGCCGGCAGCCTTCAGCTTGTCCTGCAAATAAGCGCGGATCTTGATGTCTTCCTGGAGGAGCTTGCCGTACTCCCTTTTGTTCGCGTACCAGCGCGAATCCCAGGTGCGGTTGATCCCGAGCCGGAGCCCGATCGGATTGACCTTCTGACCCATCAGGCCTGCTCCTTCTTATTGGCTTGCGGCTTCTTCGCCGTCGCGGCGGCCGCCTTCGATTTGCGCAACGTCACCGGCTTATCTTTCGCCGCCGCCTCGCGCGCTTCTTTGCGCTGAGGCTTCTTTGCGCTCTTCTCTTCCGTTTTCGACACGCGCTTCTCTTCGAGCACGATCGTGATCTGCGCGAAGGGCTTTTCGATACCCGCCGAACGGCCACGGCCGCGGGCATGGAAGCGATGCAGCGTCATGTTCTTGCCGACCGAGGCTTCCGTCACCACCAGATCATCGACTTCGAGATCATGGTTGTTTTCGGCATTCGCGATGGCCGACTGAAGAACCTTCTTCACTTCGATCGCGATACGGCGCGGGCTAAATGTCAGCGTCGCCAGAGCGGCTTCCGCCTTCTTGCCACGGATCGTTTGCGCAACGAGGTTCAGTTTGCGCGGGCTCGTGCGGATGTTGCGGCCAATCGCTTTGGCTTGGCTATCCGACAGAACGCGTTTGTGTGCGGGTTTTGACATGATCCTTACGCTCCCGGTCCGCGTTTCGCCTTACGGTCCGCAGAGTGACCGTAAAAGGTGCGGGTCGGCGAGAACTCGCCGAATTTGTGGCCGACCATATCTTCGGTCACCATCACAGGAATGTGCTTGTGACCGTTGTAGACGCCGAAGGTCAGGCCGACGAATTGCGGCAGGATCGTCGA
>CAIYRG010000335.1 GCA_903928515.1 uncultured Alphaproteobacteria bacterium
CGATCTCGACGCCGGCCCAGCAATGGTTGCCGTCCTTCGGGTCGAAGATGATGCCGGTGACGCGCGTCCAGTGGCCTTCGTAGTAACGCTCGGCGTATTTCGAAATCGCCGAACCCACGTTATTCCAGGTTTCGCCGCCGTCGGCGGAGCGCCACAACTGGCCGGGCTGGGTGCCCACAACGATGATCTTCGGATCGGCCGGATGGTAGGCGCAGGCCGTCACGATCTGCAGGCCGTTGTCCATCTTCAGGTTCAGAAGATTCATCTTCTTCGCCTTCTGATCGTATTTGTAGACGCCGAAATTCGTGCCCACGAGAAGCTCGTTCGGGTCGGTCGGATGGACGGCCAAGCCCCACACCCAGGCGCCGGAATACAGGCCGGTGCTCGTCGGAATGCGGTTGATCGTGTCGCCATTGTCGCTGCTTGCCCACAGCGAAAGACCATTGGTCGCTACGTACAGATTGGCCATGCCGTTCATCTCCCTTGGCTCTGATTGCCCGGGAACTTCGTCTCTCCCGGGCACGTGCTCAACGCGCTGTTTGCCGCAGCGGCGCAAGGCCGATGAAATACCAGCAAAATGTGACCCTCACCAGCGCCAAGCGCAAAGATGCCAAGGTGATTTGGGCCTGGGATATTGCTAGTGCAAAATCGTTCTATTCTGCGGCTATTGGCTTCGTGGGCGCTGCTCCGTTCGCTGGTGCAAACCGCCCGTGCGGCGGGAGATCCGTTCTTTCTCCCGCCCTAGGAACAGGACGGCCAGCAATTGGCGAAGCCGGGGCAGGCGCTCTGCTTGGCGGGGTGCCCGCAAAATTCCCCGGCCGGTGACCGGATCGTCGCCCACAACATCCTGGTGCTGGCGATGAACCCGCAGACGAAATTCGCCGATTGGTCACCTACCGGATCACACCCGACACGATCGGCACGCACTGCAAGCACGTGTGGGAGCGCGATGCCGAAATGCTGGCGGCGAACACGCTCTCGCCAAGAGACGACACGGGCATTCAAACCGCCTTTTAGAACCGTTTGCGACAAGCCGCCATTCGGTTAGATTGCGGTAATGCCAAAGCGCGAACACGCGCGGGCCGGGGGAGACGACACGCCGTAGGATCGGGCGGCGTGGAAGACATCAGAAAATTCACGAGAAAAAATCCTGGGAGGAATCATGAGCAATCGTATTGTTGCGGCGTCGATTGTCGCCGCCTGCTTGGCATCCACTTGCTTGTCCACCGTGCTGGCGGCGGACGCCGCCAAACCTGCTGCGGCGGAAGTCACGAAGGGCAGCGGCGATCCGAATGACACGTCGTTCAATCCCGATCCGATCTTCAAGCAAACCTACGTGCCGGGCAAAGACGTGAGCCCTGCGGTCAAGGCTGCGTTGGAAGACCCGATGCGCCCCGTGTGGGATCGCGCGCGCGATGCACAGCGCAAGCCGGGTGACGTGTTGGCGATTGCGGGTATCAAGCCGGGCGACAAGGTTGTCGATCTCGTGCCGGGTGATGGCTACTACACGCGCATCTTGAGCCCGCTCGTGGGATCGAAGGGCAAAGTCTATCCGCTGGTGCCGCTGCCTGCGGGCATGCGCGACGGCGAAATGGTGCGCCAGAAAGAAGCCGAAGCGATCAAGGCGGGCAAACCGCTTCCTCCCAATCCGGTGGATCAGGCGCTCGCCATCCAGAACATCGCGCACTACGCCAACGTCACCGTGCTGTGGCAGATGCTCTACCAATACGGCGCGCAATTCGGCATCCCCGAACAGCTCGACGCGGTGGTGGCGGCCAACGCCTATCACGACCTTCAGGCCGGAGTTTACGGCAAGCTCGATATGACCGCCGAGAACAAGGCGATCTTCCAATCGATGAAGCCGGGCGGCGTCTATCTCGTGGTCGATTATGCAGCCCCGGCCGGAACGGGCGCGGGCGCCAGCGGCGTGTTGCATCGTGCCGACAAGGAGCAGGTGAAGAAAGAAGTCACCGCGGCCGGTTTCACCTTTGATGGTGAGAACCCGATCCTCGCCGTGGCGGGGCAGGACAACACGCGGCCCACGATGAGCGGCAAAGCCAGCGATGGCGCCGATCAATTCGTGCTGCGCTTCAAGAAACCAGCGAATGCGTCAAACGACACGTTGCGCCCGCGAGTCGATCCGCTCGCCGGATATTACGGCAACACGGAAATCAGCAACTATCTGTCGAAGGGCACCGTGTCGGGCAATCGTCCGCGTTACGATCTCTACAACGCGGACGGCACGTATGAAGAAATGGGCATGACGAACCCGTTGCAGGAAGGCACCTGGTATTGGGATGCCGCAGGCCACAACTGCGAAATCCACCAATTCCCGTCGACCCAGCGCAACTTCATCGTCTGCCATGTGCTCACGGGCAGCCACAAAGTCGGTGAGATCTGGGGCGAGGGCAATCTGCCGGACGGTACGCCGCGCCGGAACATCATGCTCAAGGGGCATGTGTATCCGCCGGTGCCGACGGATGCGGCGATCAACACGCCGTATTGATAGTTAATGTTATAGACGTGAGAAAGCGGCGCGCTGGTTCAGCGCGCCGCTTTTGCTTCCGGTACATCCCGCCAGGAATATTTCGGCTCGTAGCCGAGCATCTTTCGCGCACTGGCGATCGACAGCAGCGTTTCGTGATCGGTTGTGCCTTTGGTCACCGGCACGCCGGGATAATATTTCGCCATCAATTCGCTGTTCGTCTGCGTCATCAGCGTATCGCCCGCCGCGATGATGTATTCGCTGGCACCTGTGACCGGCGCTTCGAGCGCGCGACGGCAGGCTTGGCCGACGTCGCGATAATCGACATACGACCACAAATTCCACATGCGGATTTCGGGGTCGGCTTGCCACGCTGGCACTTGCGCGTAATCGGCCTGCGTCAGCACGTTCGAGATACGCAGGCCCACGAATGTCGTATCGGGATTCCAGCGCTGCATCTGGCGCGCCATTTCCTCAGATAACACTTTGGCCAGCGCGTAGCCGTTCTCGGGAATGGGCGGCGGCTCTTCGGTGATCGGGGCGAATTGCGGCGGCGTGCGCGTGAGCGGCAGCCCGAGAACGGTTTCCGACGAAGCCCACACGATACGCTTCACGCCCAAAAGAAGTGCGGCGCTGAAGATGTTGTAGGTCGACATCAGATTGTTGCGGAACGTCGTCGCGTCCGGGGCCAGACCCGGTGCGGGAATGTTGCCCAGATGCACCAGCGCTTCGGCGCGATGAAAGGGGCGGCGTTTGCGGTCCACGATTCCCGCCGCCATGCTGACGGCATCGATCGCTTGGCCCATGTCGGTCAGGTCGGTTTTCAGCAAATGGCACGCGCCATCGCTGGGCACGAGATCGGCGTTGAGCACCGCATAACCGTGATCGAGAAGCTCGCGGATTGCGCAGCGGCCGACTTTGCCGCTGCCGCCCGTGACGAGAATGTTCTTCATGAGTTCAGGGCCTTCCGTGGCAACATGCGGCGCAACACGCCGTCGCGCACGATGAAATGATGATAGAGCGCGGCGATGACATGCAGCGCGATGAGAGCCAGAAATATGTACGAGATGAAATTGTGCACGTCGCCCGCTGTGTGCGCCCATTGCGCGCCCCTGGGCCCGATAGCGGGCAGGGGGATGATGCCGAACAAACTGATCGTCCAGCCGCGATAGCCCGCAGCGGCCCAACCGAGAACTGGCATCACAATCAGGAACACATAAAGCAGCGCGTGGGTGGTCTTGGCCAAACGGCGCTGCCATTCGGGCAAACCGGGCAGAAACTGCACGGGGCGGAGGCTGCGCCAGACCAGACGCGAGAGCACGACAAACATAATCGTCGTGCCGAGCGACAGGTGCCAGGAGACGAGGCCTTCATCGGGCGTGTTGCGCCCGATATGCGGCATCGTCCAAGCCACCGCGAATTGCGCGACCAGGAGCGCGACGACAAGCCAATGAAAGGCCTTGGAAACGCCGTCGTAGCTGCGGGGCCCGGTCTCAGACGTAAACATACATCATCCTGCGTTCGGCTGACCTGATTAGCCAAACTCCAGGCACCCGTCCACCTTCGCGCATAAATAGTAAAGCGCCCGCCGACTTTCGCGCGGGTGATCCCGCGCGATGCGCCCGCCGGTCGGAACTCTCCCTACTTCGCTGCGTCCGCCATTATTTGGCTCCGCCAGCGGGTGTTTGTGCGCGCACCAAAGCGTAACATTCGCAGGCCGCTTCCTGCAGGCCATCGTGATCGGTGATCTCGATACGCCCGCGGCGATAGCGAATGAGGCCCTGCTTCTGCAGTTCCCGCGCGGCCAGTGTCACCGTGGTCCGCCGCACACCCAACATGCTGGCAAGAAATTCCTGCGTTAGCGGCAGGAAATCCGCGTTCGTTTGATCGCGCATTTGCAGCAGCCAGCGGCAGAGCCGCGCCTCGACTCGATGAAACGCGTTGCACGCAACCGTCTGCTGCGTTTGCGCGAGCAGGGCATCGTTGGAGCGAGTCACCAGATCGCTGAGGGCACGAATTTCGCGGACCGCTTTTTGAAATTGCGGCATGCCCATGCGCGACACGGTGCCGGGAAGGCAGATCACGGCTTGGCACGTTGCGCGCGAACTCCCGTGCGCGCTGTTGGCGCCGACAATGCCTTCACAGCCGATGGTCGCCGTTTCGATTTCTTCGCCACTTTGCAGCACCACGAGAAGCGAAGCGACGGCCGTGCGCGGAAAATAGACGTACCGCAATTTCTCGCCGCGTTCGTGCAGCACCGTGCCGCGCGCCATCGCGATGTCTCTGAGATGGGGATCGAGAAGGCGTCTGTCGGAATTGGGTAGTTCTTCCAACACGCAATTGTGCTGAATGTGATCACGGTCGGGCATGATGCAAGCCTCCTTTACCCGGGAGTAAACCCGGGCCGGCGGACGAAGTTGCTGTTGCATTCCGATCGGTTAGCCCCCCCGATGCGGAAATCTTGGACGAGCACTAGTTGCCCCACGCCCCAATGTCGGTCATTTACCCGACTTAAGACCGCAAATTCCCAGGGTTTTCGCGCATATTTGGGGAAAACAGGGTAACTCGCGCCGGCGCCGTCACTGACGCGCGCGATGTTGATGGAACTAATGTAACAGCATCCGTTACGGCGCGTGGCGTACCCAACGGGCATTGCGATATTGATTCGAAGATCAAACCGCGTGGAGCATTCGCCCACCGATGCGGCGTTGAAAAATGGTGGGCATGAAAGTGGGAGGGAAGGGTGATGCAGGAATTGCCGCGCGTCCGCAGGCTTGTCACTGAGATTAACGCACACGGAAAATCCTTCATCGTGGAAGACGGCTTGGCGCCCGCTATCGTGAGCGATGCGGCACGTCCCGGATTTCGCATCACCAATTTGTGGGTGACGAAAGAAACGCCCGCATCCATTTCCGCGCCCGACGGCTCTGTGCAGCACAAAGGCCTGTTGCCGCCCAAGCGTGGCTCGGTGGTGCGCATCATCGACATGCCCCCCGAACCCAAAGACCCGGAGGAGCGCAAGCGTCAGTTCCTGGCAACGTTCAACCGCCTCTATCCGGACGGCAAGCATACGGGGCACGGCGACGCGCATCCCGGCATGCACGTTACCGAGACGGTCGATTACGCGATCATCCTGGATGGCGAGATTTGGGCCGTGATGGACGAGGGTGAAACCCTGATGCGCGCGGGCGATGTGTTGATCCAGCGCGGGACCAACCACGCTTGGGCCAACCGCTCCGATAGGCCGTGCCGCATTTGCTTTGTTCTGATTGACGGGAGTTTCGACGCGTGACGCTCAACGAAACGCATGACGTGAAGTCACAATCCTGGGTCATATCCGCGAATGCGGATCACACGGAATTTCCGCTGCAAAATCTGCCCTTCGGCGTTTACGCCAAACGCGGCGCCACGCAAGCCAGAGTGGGTGTTGGCATCGGTGATGCCATTCTCGATGTGCATAGCGCCTCGCATGTCGCAGGCTTCACAGGGCTCGCCGCCGCGGCGGCGGAAGTTTGCAACGGCCAGACGTTGAACGCGTTGCTCGCATTGGACTCTGTGCATTGGTCGGCGTTGCGGTTGGCATTGTTTTGCGCGCTGCGTGTCGATGCGCCCGAAAGCGTGCAGCAGAAATTAAAGCCGCTGCTCACCGCGCAGGCTGATGCCGACATGCGTCTGCCCATCGCGGTTGCCGATTACACGGATTTCTACGCCTCCATTCATCACGCCTCGAATGCCAGCCGTGTGTTGGGTCGCCCGGAGCCGGTGCGTCCCGCCTATCATTATCTCCCCGTTGCCTATCACGGGCGCGCATCATCCATCGTGGTGTCGGGCACGAAGGTGCGCCGCCCGAAGGGCCAGTTCGCGCCGAAAGGCACGCCTGTCTACGAGGCCAGCCAGAAGCTCGATTACGAATTGGAGATGGGCATCGTCATCGGCGGAACATCCGCGATGGGCACACCGATTCCACTGGAAAGCACGCAGGCGCACGTCTTTGGTTTGTGCTTGTTGAATGATTGGTCGGCGCGCGACGTGCAGTTCTGGGAAGGCCAACCGTTAGGGCCGTTCTTGGGCAAGAATTTCGCCACCAGCATTTCGCCCTGGATCGTGACGCTGGAAGCGCTGGCGCCGTTCCGCGTGCCGATGTCTCCGCGAGCCACAGACGCGCCGCAGCCACTTCCGCATCTCATGCCGAAGGCAGACGCGAAAACACAAGCCCTCAACATCGACCTGGAAGTGTTGGTTTCCACGTCGGCTTCACGCGCGGCGGGAAAATCGCCCTTGCAACTCACGAGCGTGAATTTCCGCGATCTCTATTGGTCAATCTTCCAGATGATCGCGCATCACACCAGCAATGGCTGCAATCTGCGGCCTGCCGATCTGATGGGCAGCGGTACGGTCTCGGGCTGGGACAAAGAACAGATGGGGTGCCTGTTGGAGCGCAGCGCTGATGGCCGGGAGACATTCGACGTCTACGGCGAAACACGCGGCTATCTTAGCGACGGCGATGAAATCACCTTCCGCGCGCATTGCTCGCGCGACGGCTTCCGCAGCATCGGCTTCGGTGTGTGCAGCGGTGAAGTGACGGCGGCGTAAAAAGAAAACTCTGTCATCCCGGGTGCTGCGCAGTGCGCCGAAGCTTTAGCGAAGGCGTAGTGCGCTGCTAGCCCGGGAACCAGGATTTCTTATGCAATTGGTCCCGGCCCCCGCCCTCGCGGGTGTGACAGAGTTTATTTTTCGGCCGATGGAAGCCCCACTTCGTAGTTCCGCAAATCCGTTGGATCACCGCGGGCCTCAAGGTGCCCGGCCGCAATGAGCACTTGAAGACGGCTTGCAAGCACGAGGTCTCCGACCGAATACGCGTCACTGTCGTGGAAGCTGCCGAGAGCCTGGCCCACGACATGATAGAATTTCCGCCATTCGGGTCTTGCGGAGGACACGACAAGTTCGTCGAAATAATTCAGCGGCGCCGAAACCAACGCGCCATTTTCGATGACGCGCAGCGGCGCATTCTCGTCTCGCAGCCGTTGCCATTCTTCGTGATAGTGTTGGCGATCTCCGTCCAAAAGTGGCGTGGCGCTGTCGAGCAAGCCGTTTTCAATGAATTGCTGCGGAGGGATGAGGGCTGGGCTGATGACCCAATATTTCGTCCCATCAATGCGGCTGGCCAACCGAAGGTCTGTCACATCCACGATCTCGCACGGCGCGTTGCCCAAGCGCCAAAGCCACTCTAAGAAGTTTGCGTAATCGTGGGCACTTCTCCGCGAAATCCACGCGATAGGTTTCACATGCGGGGAAAGAGACGCAGCCATGAACGGTTCGGTTTGGGAAACGATTTCGTCCCAGTCGTCGCAACCGAGTTCCGTCTTCACCCATTGCGCACGCAAGCGATCGCCCGGCGGATTGATGGGGCCAAACGAGAACGTATCGTCGAGCGTGACAACCGCTTCCTTCCGGCCGGCACTTGCGAGCGCTTTTCGCAAGGTGGCGGCCGCGGAAGAGCCAAACATCACATGTAGTGGTGGAAGCACGTCTGAGATCAATCCAAACTCATCCCAATGCGTATCCCCATCATGCCGTAATGCTCGTCGCGGTTGGGGCCCGCGCGCGTGGCGGAACGGATGAGCGCGGGCTGCGCGATCCAGTGCCCGCCACGGCTGACGCGTCTCTTGCCGTCGCCATCGACCCAGGCAGAGCCGTCATCCGGCGCGCCGTCATAATTGTCGTGGTAGGTGTCTTCGACATATTCGAACACATTGCCGAGCATGTCGTGCAGGTGGAACGCGTTCGGCTTGAAGCTGCCGACAGGTGCTGTGCAGGGGAAACCCGTGCGCCCCTGGAACACGCGATGGGGTTCCTTGCTCCAGCCGAAATGTTCGGCCAGCGAAAGATCGGGCACCTTCGCGTATTCCCAACCCTTGTCGCGGCCGTCGCCCCAGAAGCGCGCTGTCGTCGTTCCCGCGCGCGCGGCATATTCCCATTCGCTTTCGGTGAGCAGGC
Source organism: uncultured Alphaproteobacteria bacterium (assembly GCA_903928515.1). GTDB lineage: Bacteria > Pseudomonadota > Alphaproteobacteria > Micropepsales > Micropepsaceae > CAIYRG01. The sequence continues at coordinate 8,483 of CAIYRG010000335.1, forward strand.
GATAGGGCTTGCCCGTCTGCTTCGCCACCCATGCCGCGTAATCGTGCGCGTCGTTCCACGACATGCAGCCGACAGGATGATTGTAGCCTTGCGGATAGAGGGGATTGTGCCAGTTGGCCTCCGGCATCTCCTTGCGCGTGAATTTGTGCCCCGAGACGTTTTCCGGATCGGGCTCTTCCACGTTGCACCACGTCCATGGCGGATCGGGCCGGTTGGTGTCTTTCACAAACAATGCGAACTGCTCAATCGTCACCGGCATCTTGGCGCAAGCGAACGCGCGTTTGATGGTGACGGGATGCACCGGCCGTTCGGCTTCCGAGCGTTTGGCGGGTACGCCTTCGCGCAACCCTTCTTCCTCGCTGCCGCCCATGATAAATTTGCCTTCCGGGATGACCACCATCTCCGGAAAAACCGGTTCGTCGCGAAAATGCGCGAATGTTTTCATTGTTGCCCCTCCAAATCTTACGCGGCTTTGGCGACGCGAACGCCAGCGCCTTCGATCAACATCACGCGGTTGAGCAATTTCACGCAGGCGTAGACGGCCTCGATGGCGGGTGCCGGCGTGTCGGTCAGCCGCGCCATCTCCAGAACCGAACCGATTAACGCTTCGGTTTCCAGCGAGCGCCCGGCCTCGACATCTTGCAGCATCGACGTCTTGTGCGCGCCCACGGATTCCGCGCCTTGGATGCGCTTCTCGATGCTGACGCGGAAGGTGACGCCGAGCTTCTTTGCAATCGTCTGGGCTTCTTCCATCATCGACGCCGCCAGATGGCGCGTTTCGGGGAACTGGCAGATATCCACCAGTGTTGCGTGCGTCAGTGCACTGATCGGATTGAACGAGAGATTACCCCACGCCTTCAGCCAGATCTCCGAGCGGATATCATCGAGCACGCGCGATTTGAGGCCCGATTTCACCAGCACGTCGTGCAGGCGTTTCACGCGTTCCGTGGTCTTGCCGTCCAATTCGCCGATGGGGAAGCGGTCGCCCTCGACGTGATGGATGACGCCCGGTGCTGTCACGCCGGCTGCCGGATACACAACGCAGCCGATCAAACGCTCGGCAGGAATCTTCTTCGTCAACACGCCTGACGGATCGAGACTGTCGAGCTTGTTGCCGTCATACTTGCCGCCGAGCTTTTGGA
>CAIYRG010000336.1 GCA_903928515.1 uncultured Alphaproteobacteria bacterium
ATTGTTTCCCAGCGTCGTGGCCACGCTCCATATGGACGAGGCCGAGCCGGTTCCGGTCGGCTGATTAGCCGTTTTCGGCGAGCACTTGCCCGGCCAAATACAATGATCCGCAAATGAGAATGCGCGGCGGGCCCGACTCTTCGCGCGCGCGCGACCACGCAACAACCTGCATCATGGCATCGCTAAGATCTTCGGCGGGTGCGGCTTCGAGGCCGGCCGCGCGCGCCACATCGTAAAGCGCGCCTGCGCCCATCGCGGCATCCTCTCCGGGGATGGAGAGCGTCGCCACATGACGCGCCAGACCGCTGAAGTTCGCTAAGAAACCGGCTGCGTCTTTCGTCTTCAGCATGCCGCAGATGAGATACAACGGCTTGGGCGCGCGCTCTTCGAAATCGGCCATCGCCCGCGCGACGGCTTGCGCGCCGTGCGGATTGTGTCCGCCATCGAGCCAGACTTCGGCATTGGCGGGCGCGAGATCGATCACCGGACCATGCGTGAGACGCTGCAGACGCGCGGGCCATTCCACGGTTTTCAAACCGCGCTCAATGGCGGCATCGCGCGCCCACATGCGGGATTCTTTTCCGGCGTTGCGCAGCGCGGCGATGGCGACGGCCGCGTTCTCCAGCTGGTGCATACCCGCCAGCTTGGGCAGCGGCAGATCGAGCAGTCCGTTTTCGTCCTGATAGACCATGCGCGCATGTTCCTCAAAGACCGAGAAATCCTGGCCAAAGACGATGGCGGGCGCTTTCAATTTTTCAGCATGCGCGCGGATGACATCGAGCGCTTCATTGGACTGATTGCCGACGATCACCGGGACACCCGGCTTGATGATGCCCGCTTTCTCGAACGCGATCTTCGCCAGGCTGTCACCCAAAAATTCCTGATGGTCGAGACCGATCGGCGTGATGCAGCACAACTTCGGCGTGATGACGTTGGTGGCGTCCACGCGGCCGCCCAGGCCCACTTCCAAAATCAACACATCCGCAGGGTGGCGCGAGAAGGCGAGAAACGCCGCCGCCGTGGTGATTTCAAAGAAGGTGATCGGTGCGCCGTCGTTCACGCGCTCGCATTCTTCGAGCAGCGCGGACAATTCTTCTTCCGAGATCAGCTCGCCCGCGACGCGGATGCGCTCGTGGAATTTCACCAGATGCGGCGAGGTGTAGACATGCACGCGATAACCGGAGGCTTCCAGCATCGCACGCAGATACGCGCAGGTGGAGCCTTTGCCGTTGGTGCCCGCCACATGAATGACCGGCGGCACTTTCTGTTCGGGATGACCGAGGGCGGCCAGCAAACGCTCCACGCGATCGAGCACAAGATCGATGCGCTTGGGGTGCAGCGAGAGCAGACGGTCGAGGATCGCGTCTGATCCCGCGCTCATACCTTTACGGGCTTGCGGGCGGCATGCACCGCATCGGCCAGTTTGCGGCAATAGGCGAGCACGTCATCCACCAGGATGCGGCCGGTCTTGCCTGCCGTCGCGGTGACCGCAATGTGGTTCACGATGGAAGAGCCCACCACGGCGGCATCGGCGAATCGCGCGATTCCGGCGGCATCTTCCGGCGTCTTGATGCCGAAGCCCACCGCCAAAGGAAGATCGGTGGAGCGGCGCAGGCGCGCCAATGCCTCTTTCACATCGCCTTCGGCGAAGCTTTTCGTGCCGGTCACGCCCGCGATGGAGACGTAATAGAGAAAGCCGCCAGCGCCATTCAGCACAGCAGGCAGCCGCGCATCGTCGGTGGTCGGCGTGGCAAGGCGCACGATGTCGATGTTGCCCTTTTGGGCGGCAGCGCGGATGACGGAATCTTCCTCAGGCCCAAGATCGACCGTGATGAGGCCATCGACGCCCGCATGTGAGGCATCCGAAATAAATCGCTCCGGCCCATAGGCATGGATGGGACTGTAATAGCCCATCAGCAC
>CAIYRG010000337.1 GCA_903928515.1 uncultured Alphaproteobacteria bacterium
CAGCGAGGGCTACGCGATACGAAACCGAGCCGCTACTGGTAATCGAGCCGGTCGACTTTGTATACGACACCATCAATGTCGTAACCGAGATCGGCGCGTTTGTGCTGAATCTCATTATAGAAGGCCAACATCTCGTCGCTGTTCTTGCAGCGCCGGATCTCCCGATTTACCGGAAAGCCGAATTTCTTCAGCGCCTGCAAAATCTCCCAATGCGTCTTGCCGGGAAGTTCCGAAACCTCGCCCCAAGCATAGGCGAAGAATTTCAGCGGCCGCTTGGCGGTGATCGAAGAATCGAGCTGGCGCAAGGATCCGGCGGCCGAGTTGCGCGGATTGGCGAAAATCTTGTCGCCTTCCTTCGCCTGTCTTTTGTTCAGCGCCGCGAAATCCGCATGGCTCATATAAATCTCGCCACGCACTTCGAGGATATCCGGGGGACTGGCTTTCAGTTTGTGCGGCACGTCTTTCACGGTGCGCACATTGGCGGTGACGTTCTCGCCTTCCGCGCCGTCGCCACGCGTCGCGCCCATCACCAGCGCGCCCGTCTCATAGCGCAGCGACATGGCGAGGCCGTCGATCTTGGGCTCCGCCACGATGGCGACCTCGTCATCTTCCGAAAGCCCGAGGAAGCGGCGGATGCGCGCCACAAAATCCGTCACGTCCTCATCCTCGAAGGCATTGTCGAGCGAGAGCATCGGTCGCGCATGGCGGACCTTGCTGAATTTCTCGGCCGCCTTCGCGCCCACATGCGCGCTCGGTGAATCTTCGCGGATCAAGTCGGGATGTAACGCTTCGATCTCGGCATTGCGCCGGCGCAAGCTATCGTATTCGGCATCCGAGACAGATGGCGCGTCGTCCTGATAATAGCGCTTGTCGTGCGCGGCGATCTCCTTGGCCAGCCGGGCCAATTCGGTTTTCGCCTCGGCTGGCGCGAGGCGCTCCACCGGTTTGTCCTTCAACGCGGCCCCTGAGCGAACAGAGGGGGTCATGCGCGCGCTCGTTTTTTCGCGTTGTTCTGTGTTTGCGCCTCGGCGACCAACCGCTTGGCCGCCGCGCGGGCTTCTTCCGTCACCGCCGCGCCCGACAGCATGCGCGCGATCTCTTCCAAGCGTTCTTCGGGCTCCAACGCATCCACACGCGTCACATCGCCTTTGCGCGAAATGCGGAAATGCTTCGCGGCCCGCGCCGCAACTTGCGGCGAATGGGTCACCAGAAGCACCTGCGTGGTCTTGGCCAGTCGTTGCAAACGCTCGCCCACCGCATCGGCCACCGCACCACCGACGCCACGATCCACTTCGTCGAACACCAGAACGGCCGGCGGGCTCTGCTCCGCCAGCGCCACTTTCAATGCCAGCGCGAAGCGCGCCAATTCGCCGCCCGAGGCGATGCGCCCAATAGGGCCGAATGCTGCACCTTCCACCGTCGCGACCTCAAAGCCGATACGCTCCAGCCCCAACGCATTCGCGTCATCTTCGTTCAACGCGGTAAAACCGACGCGGAATTTGGCGTGGCCGAGTTTCAAGGGCGCAAGCTCATTCGCTACGGAAATCTCCAGCCGTTTCGCCGCTTCACGGCGCGAGGCTGAAAGTTTCTTTGCTGCATCCAGAAATGCCGCACGCGTCTCAGTCAGTTGCGTGCTGGCCGCTGCGATTCCGCCGCCGCCCGCGCCGATCAGCGAAAGCTTCTCGGACATCTTCTCGCCCAGGGCTGCCAGTCCATCGCACGGCACGTTGTATTTGCGCGCAGCAGCCCGCAGCGCGAACAACCGGTCTTCCACCTTTTCCAATTGGCCGGGCTTGGCGTCCAACCTGGCCAGCACCGCTTCCAATTCGTGGCGGCCATCTTGCAATTGCGCGAACGCACCATCGAGCGCGCGCTCGGCGGCTTCCGCGGCGCGACGGCCCTCTTCGTTCATGCGCGCGAACCGGCGCAGCGCACCCGCAAGGGCGGCTTCCGCGCCGTTGTCGCCGGAGATAAAATCGGCCGCCGCCGAAAGCTCTTCCACGATGCGGCCGGAATTCATCAGCAGGCTGCGCTGGGTGGCGAGCGTTTGCTCCTCGCCCACATCCGCGCCGAGCTTGTTCAATTCGTCCGATGCGTGCTTGAGATAATCGATTTCGCGCATCGCCTCGTCCTGGCTGCGCTTCAACGCGGCCAGATGTTCGCGCGCAGCGGCGAACAGCGCGAATTTGCGCGCAACGTCTTCGGCCAGTGCGGCGTGGGCCGCGAACACATCCAGCAACACGCGATGCGTAGCCACATCGAACAATCCGCGGTCGTCTTGCTGGCCATGCACTTCCACGAGCACCGCGCCCACTTCGCGCGCCAAGGCCACGCCGACAGGCGCATCGTTGATGAAGGCGCGCGTGCGGCCATCCACCGCCACGGTGCGGCGCAGGATCACTTCCTCGTCGTCGAGATCGTTCTCTTTCAGCATCGTGCGCGCCGGGTGCGCGCGCGGCAATTCGAACACCGCCACCGCACTGCCCTGCTCGGCACCGGGGCGCACAGCACCGCGCCCCTGCCCGCGATTGCCCGCAGCCAAGCCCAACGCATCCAATAGAATAGATTTTCCCGCCCCGGTTTCGCCCGTGAGCACGTTCAGGCCCGGCACGAATTCCAGTGCGGCCTTTTCAATAAGGACGATATCGCGAACCGTGAGCGATGCCAGCATGGCTCACCTTAGCGAAGCCGATTAGAGCACACCGCCAAAAGCTTTGGCGATCCAGGATTCCTGATCCTTCTGCGGCGCCACGTTCGCGTCGGTCAGAAGAACGAAAGACTGCTGATACCACGGACTGCCGGGATAATTGTATCCCAACACCGCAGCCGCAGTCTGCGCTTCGCGCACGATACCGAGTGCCAGATAGGCTTCCGTCAAACGCTCCAGCGCTTCGGGCGTATGGCTCGTCGTCTGGAATTTCTCGATCACGGTGCGGAATCGGTTGATCGCCGAGATGTATTGCCCGCTGCGCAGATAGTAGCGGCCAACATCCATTTCCTTGCCGGCCAAATGGTCGAATGCGAGATCGACCTTCAGCTTCGCGTCACGCGCATATTCCGTGTTCGGGTAACGCTGCACGATGTCCTGCAACGCGGTGAGCGAATCCTGCGTCTTTTTCTGATCGCGGCCGACATCGGTGATCTGTTCGTACAGCGATACCGCCTTCAAATAGTACGCGTAAGGCGCGTCCTTATTGCCGGGATGCAATTGGATGAAACGATCCGCAGAGTCGATCGCTTGGTCGTAGCGGTTCGACTGGTAGTAGCAATACCCGGACATCAACACCGCGCGGCGCGCCCAGATCGAATAGGGATGCTGGCGTTCGACTTCATCGAATTGTTGAGCCGCAGCGAACCACTGCTTGTCGGCCATCTTCTCGGCAGCATCTTGATAGATGTCCTCGACAGGGCGTTCGACATATTCCGGGTTTACGTTGTCGCTGGAACAGTTGGTCAGGGCGCCAAAGGACAGCGCCGAAGCCAGCGCCACGAAACGCAACGCCCGCATCCGAAAAGCGAAGTTCGTCAAAGACATAGCAATTCCTGTGAGGCCGCCCCGAAGGGCTAAAGCCGAGTCGTCTGCCACCCGAACCGTTCTTATGCCACTGGCTCTATTGCCGGGTCCAGCCCGCTCGCCGTTACAACTTATAGATGTAATTTCCGATTTATATTACCATCACGGGCATTTTCCTGTTGATTCCCTCGGAATTTTGCCATCCACTACTTCCACGGGTTTTAATTAAAATTACAACTATTACGGGAGATTTGGATGTCACAGACTTTGATGACGACCTCACCGACCCGCGCGGCGCTGAAAATGGACGATCATGTCGGCGCGCGCATTCGATTGCGGCGGACATTGCTGGGGCTCACGCAAGAGCAATTGGCCGCATCACTGAACATCTCCTACCAGCAGATCCAGAAATACGAGACCGGTGCGAACCGCATCAGCGCGGGGCGCCTGTTCGAAATCGCGCTGCGGCTGTCGGTCGACGTGTCGTATTTCTTCGATGGCATGGAAGCGAACTCGCAACGCCAGCAATTGCCGCATGGCGGGCACAATCGCGTCGCCATCGAATTGGTGCGCAACTTCCTGGAGATCGACGACGACGAACTCCGCACCGCACTCGCCAATCTCGTGAAGACGATGCGCGGCCCCGGTCACCCCGGCCCGATCGCGTAATTCTCCGTATCGGCGAAGAGCGCGCGCAACAGCGCGTTGCTCAACGCGTGGCCGGATTTGTACCCCACGAAGCGCGCGCGCAGCGGATAGCCCGCCAACTTCAAATCCCCCACCGCGTC
>CAIYRG010000338.1 GCA_903928515.1 uncultured Alphaproteobacteria bacterium
CGCCAGATGGCTTCGGCGGGCAAGTCGGCTGGCAGGCTAAGCCTAACGTCACCAGGTGAGCAACGCGAATTGACCAAATCCCCTTCCGGCAAAAGCGATCTGCCGATCCTCGCCTTCACAACGGTTCGCGCCCTCGAAAAACACATGTCCGACCAGCCACGGACCTCGAAAGGCTTTTGGCTGAAGTTGGCCAAGGCCGGCGCTCTAGAGCCCACGATCCGCAAAGACGAAGCGGTTGAGGCATCGTTATGTTGCGGCTGGATCGACGGCCAACTTGGCGCATTCGATGCGCATTATTTTCTCGTTCGCATGACACCGCGCCGGCCGGGCAGCCGATGGTCCGCAAAAAATCGTGAGACTGCGGAGCGGCTCACCAAACAAGGGCGCATCAGGCCTGCGGGCCTGACCGAAATCGCTGCCGCAAAGCGTGACGGCCGATGGGACGCAGCCTATCTCCCTCAGAGCAACGCAGAACTGCCGGAAGACTTGGCCATCGCGCTTACCGCAAACAAAGCCGCGAAAACCTTCTTCGAGGTGGTGGACCGGGCCAATCGCTACGCCATCATTTATCGGGTGAACGATGCCAAGCGGCCTGAAACGCGCGCCCGGCGTATTGCAGAGTTTGTGGCGATGTTGGCGCGCGGAGAAACCCTTCACCCTCTCAAAGCTAAAAAGAAAACAAACGCGAAATTGAAATCCTAACGACTTGGCGGGCCTCGCCGCGCGGGCCAACGCCCTCAAAATCCAGGCTTTTCCAAAAGCCGTGCCGGGCTTCCGCTCCCTCCTATCCGCCTTCCCCACTTTCGCGTAAGCTTACGGAAATTCGATACGTACCGGCCGCGTTAGAAAACGCGTTACGGCACGAGGAAATCGGGAATGCTCGGGGGAGCCAATTCATGTCGTCCGTTCTTTGCGTGAAATTTGTTGCCGCAATTTTCACGTCGTGGTGCGCCGCGACGCCCGCGCCGGCCGTGGCCGTCAAACCCGCGCCGCCGCCCGTGGTGGCTGTGGCGCCGCCCGCGCAGCCTCTTCCTCCCCCGTCGAAACATGCGGCCGCCGACAGGAAGCACTCGGGCAAGAATGCCGAACTGACTGAGGTCAGCGACAGACCAAAATCGCGCCATCACGCGGCGCGCGAACGCGAGCGTCTGCATCATCATGTTCAGCACTACAGCACGCCCGCCGAATACCGCGAGACGCGCGCGCTGAACGCGAAGTCGCTGCAGTAGCCTAATCGGCCAGCACTAACGCTTGTCAGACATGTAAGCTTCGAACGCGCCGGGCACGGTGGCGTTGCGCCATTGCTGGCGAACGTTTCGCGCCAGTCGCGGCACCATGTAAACGACAGCCACCACGCAAAAGATGAAATACATCATCTTCTCTTGCACGCTCTGGCCGAAACCCAAAAATTCCACGAGCAGATAAAAGATCGTCGCTAGCAAGCCAAATGCGACGGCTGCTCCAAGCGCGCCTGCGAGCATGGCCATGCGATTGGTCTGCGGCGGCACCAATCCCTTGCGCTCGCCGATGGACCCGATGCAAAAGCCAATGATAGATACGCAGCCCTGCAGAAAGAACTGCACGGAAAGCATCCCCCAGAAGGGGGCGACGATCAGCGCCAGGAACCAGTGCATCCAGGGAAGCGTGTAAGCGATACTTGGAAGGTACATGGGGTGATGAGGCCCGCTTATTTTACGGACGAATCCCTCCGCACAAATCCCGGCAGCATGGTGATCGGCACATCGGCGTTGTCGTTGTGCTGCACCCAATTGTCACCCGCCTTGTGCGGCTCCAGCACATGGCAATCGGTGAAGCCGCGCGCATCGGCCGGGAATTGATGCACCATGCAGATGTTGCCCGAGGCATCGGCAAACCACGAACCGCCCTGCACGTCCGTGGGGCCGTATTCATCGTACGTGCCATCGGCGCGATAGATGTGGGCGCGGGCGTGATCGGTGCCCGGCGAATACATCGCCGTGTTGCCGAACCAGCCCTTTAGAAAATCCTTCGGCAGACGTTTGTCGGGTGGCGCATTCTTCGGCTTCACGAAGCGCAGCAGGAAGTGATCGGAATCATCCGACGCTTCCTGCGTGATGCGGACATCATTCGCGTTGGCGAGGCCGGAGCTTTCGCCATCGAGCACGAAGCCCGCGCCAAGGATTTCGGCCTTCACCGCGTCGGCATCGGAGCGATGCAACGCATCGGCAACCGTGAAGCCAGCGGCTTTCGGCGCCGAGGCATCGCCCACCACATAGACGCCGCCGGGCTTGAGCGAACGGAAGATCACTTGCGTCACCGCTTCCATATCGGTTTTCGCAGCCGGCTTGGAATGGAGTTCGTGGTAGCCGTCCATCGAGAACACGGCATCAACTTGTTCAGGCAACGCAAACTGCGCGCCCATGATGGTGAGCGGCTGCCACGTCACCATGACGTTGGCATAGCCTGTCATGTTCTGCAGCGAGAGCACGGCATCGACCGGCAACAACCCGCTGCCGCCCTTTTTCAAATCTTCCAACGCGGCTTTGCGCGCGGGCACCGCCTGCTGCCACGCGGGCACCAGCGCGTAGACATGCCCCTTCGCACCCACGAGCTTCGAAAGAATCCGCGTGTAGTAGCCATCGCCAGGCACGAAATCGACCACCGCCTGCCTCGGCTTCACGCCGGAGAAGGCAATAACCGCTTCGGGCTTGCGCGAAGCATCGCGCGCCATCTCCAAAGGCGGCCGCGCGGAATCGGTGAGCGCCACGTTCAACGCGTTGTCGGCGGCATAAGCGCTCGCACTCAGACCGAGCACGAACGCTGCCGCGAGACCTGCGCGCATCGCGCTCATTTCCACGGTGTCAGCGTCTTGCCCGCCAGCGCGCCGGAATCGTGCAGCACCCAGATACCGCCGGATTCCAGCAAGAAGATGTTGCCGCGCGTATCGGTGAGGGTTTCCTGACTGATGGAGGTTGCCAACATGCCAGATTGCGAACGCTCCGGATGATCGGGTTCCGGCGGTTGGAAATAGCCGACATTCGTCGGCAGGCGCGGATCGGAGATGTCATACACCTGCATCCCTGCGTTGAAATACGCGACGTGCAGGATGTTGTTGTCCTGTGCGACATCGACGTTGTGAATTTCGGTGTTCACATTGTGCGGCCCGAAGCGACCCGGCTTCTCGCAGAAATTCTTCCACGGGCTTCCGGCGGGCGGGCGCGGCGGCGGGAACACCGAGATCATCATCGGCTTCGTCTTGTCGGAATTGTCGATCATCGCCATCAGCGGCAACGGCTCTTTGCAATTCGCAAGCTTCGGCTCGCCGCTGACATACAGAATGTTCTTGTCCCAATAGGGAATGACGGTGTGCACCGACTGCATCACGTTGTAGGCGAAGGGCCCGATCATCTGCACTTTGCCGATTTCTTTCGGGTGCGCGATGTCGGTGATGTCGAGGTTCACCACGTTCGGCGTAAAGCCGACGATCAGGCTCTTGCCATCGGGCGAGAGCATTGCGGGGCCGTGGAAGCTCGGGATCAGATGATCGTCGCGCTCTTCACCCGGCTTCTGGCCGAACTGCGCATACTGCCCCACCTTCTTGGGATGCTTCGGATCGGACACATCCAGGATCACCAGGATCATGCCGCGATAGCCCGGCGCGCTGGCCGAGAGGAATGCGTATTTGCCGCCAGGGTATGTGTTGCGATGCGTGCCGAAGGCGCCCGTTTCCCAATGCGAAAGCTCTTTCGGGTTCGCCGGATCGGAGACATCCCACAGCTTGATGCCTTCGTTCGGCGATTTCGTCGCCGGCGGCGTCTCGGGCTGATATTCCGACATGAAGTTGATGGCGTGCGTCGTGTCGTAAGTGGTGAGCGCCTTCGCCATGCTGGTGATCAGCAGATTGCCATGCAGCGAAACCTGGCCGTCATCGTTGTCGGCGGGCCCGTCGATTTCCTTGATGCGCGTCGGGTTCTTCGGATCGGTGATGTCGATCACCACCAGCTCGCCGGGCTTGTCGCCCTCGCGTGCGTAGGACGTGTAGAGATACCACTTGCCCTTATCCTGCTTGATCGTGAGCTTGTAGGCGTAGCGGTTCTCGATGCCGATGAAGCCGATGGGCTCCATGTTCTGCGCCTTCCATCCTTGCGGAATGGGTTCGGCATTGGCGACCGATACCGGCAAGGCACAGGTGGCGGCGAGCAGCGCCGCTTTGAAAATCCGACCCATCACGCAATCCTCCGATTTTGTCTTTGGCAATTTTATCGTTGAAGCTTGTTAGCGTTCGCGGCGTTCGTAGCGGCGCAGGATGCAGGCCAGCAAAAGCCCGCCGCAATAACTGACGTTGTGTATCGCGCTGAGCATGTTCAGCGTTGCCTTGGGTTCCGGCACGCCGCCCCACCACGGATTGACGATGGGAATGGTGAGCAACGTGAACACGGCGAGCGCGCCCGCGCCCAGCCAATAGAACGGCCCCCAGATCACCAGCGCGCTGCCCACGAGTTGCGTGACGAGCACGGCGGCGTTGACAAGCGCAGGCTGGCTGAAGCCGAAGCGCGTCATCTCGACGACGCCCTCGTTCCAGCCCAGCACCTTTTCGAGGCCGCTTTCCCAGAACATGAATGTGAGAATGATGCGCCCCGCGAAACTCACGGCACGGCTATCCAATATGGCGGCGATAAAGCCCGGCATGATGTCCCCCTGAAGCCCCTGGCACCTTTCGGCTTATGGACGCCGTATGAGGTGCGATTCCCTAGGCTGTCTTTTGTAGCCCCGCCCTGTTCGCTTGTCAGCTTCGCCCGGCAGTGCGCGGAAACTCCAAGAGAAACAGACACTTGCGATCTATTCGCAAAATACTGCCAAACTACCGCGAAGGAGTTTGACAATCATTCGCAGAAACCCTATCTCATCCCTGCGAATGGGTCGCAGTCGCGGCCCCAAACACGGGTTTCCTTGGATGATCTTGTGTGTCTGCAATAGGCTGAATGAGGCGCGGATTCGGGCTGCCGCGAAGGCCGGCGTGACCGTTGCGGAAGATGTCTATAGCCACTGTGGAGTGGAGAGGAACTGCGGTACATGCCTCCAAGAAATCGAAGCAATTCTGGACGCGGAAACACCGGCAATGCGCCAGGCAGCCGAGTAAACGTCCACGTCCCTGCCAGCGGCACCGATACGCCGCGCCGTGGTGATCCCAAGACCATCGAATTCCTCAATTTGCAGCTCAAGAACGAGCTGACGGCGATCAATCAGTATTTCCTGCACGCCAGGATGCTGAACGATTGGGGCGTGTCTGAACTCGCCAAGCACGAATACAAAGAATCCATCGACGAGATGAAGCACGCCGACAAATTGATCGAGCGCATCTTGTTCTTGGGCGGCCTGCCCAATCTGCAATATCTCGACAAGCTGCTCATCGGCGAAGACGTTCGCGAAGTGATTGTTTGCGATCTCAAGCTGGAAGAGAAGGCGATGGCGGATCTGCGCGACGGCATCGAACATTGCGAAAGCGTGCGCGATTACATCTCGCGCGAATTGTTCGAACGCATCCTCGAGAGCGAGGAAGAGCACGTCGACCATCTCGAAACGCAGCTTCGTCTCATCCACTCTATGGGCATTGCCAATTACATCCAGCTTCAGACACGGCCCAACGAAAGCGCGGCGATGTCCGGCGGCGGTGATTAAGCGGCCCTCCCCTTTTGGTTTGAAAATGGCTCGGTTTATCCGGGCCATTTTCGTTTGTGCTGCCGAAGTCATCCAATTCTTAGAAATCTACAAGGACACCTTCGGACGCGATGCGATTACTGTGCAGCGTCGCAGCTGAAGGGAATCGTCATGTCGCACCGTGGTGTTTGCGTGCTTAGCGCCGTTGCACTCTGTTGCGGCTTGTCCGTACAGGCGGCAGATGCGCCCGCGCCTGCCGGATACCACCTTCTGAAATCCGTGCCGCTCGCGAGCGACGGACGGTGGGATTATCTCGGGTTCGATCCCGCCAATCGCCATGTGTTCGTGACGCACGGCACGCATGTGATGGTGCTCAATCCCGATACCGGCGCAAGCCTGGGCGACATTCCCAACACGCCCAAGGTGCACGGGGTGGCCATCGACACGGCCGATGCCCGCGGTTTCATCACCGCCAGCGGCAACAACACCATCACCATCTTCGATACGAAAACGCTTAAGACCCTTGGCACGGCACAAGCAGGCGACGGGCCGGACTCCATCACCTTCGACGAAGGCACAGATCGCGTCATTGCCTTTAACGGCGAGAGCGACAACGCCACCGTGATCGACGGCAAGACCGGCAAGGTGATGGGAACTGTCGCGCTCGGCGGCGGGCCCGAAGCAGGCGTGACGGACGGCAAAGGCATGGCCTATGTGAACCTCGAAGACGAAAGCATGGTCGTCGCCTTCGACGTGCGCACGCTCAAAGTCACCCACACTTGGCCGGTGGCGCCGTGCGAGAAGCCCTCCGCCATGGCAATGGACCGCGCGCATGCGCGGCTGTTCATCGGCTGCCGCAACAAATTGCTCACTGTTATGGACGCGACCAACGGTAAGATCGTGACGACGCTCCCCATCGGCCCCGGCGTGGATGCCGCGCGTTTTGATGAGTCCATGCAAACCGCGTTCGCATCCAGCGGCGGTGACGGCACGCTCAGCGTCGTGCAGGAAGATTCCGCGGACAAATTTCACATCGCGCAGACCCTGGCGACCGAACCGGCCGCACGAACGATGGAAGAAGATCCAAAAACGCATGAGGTCTATCTCGTCACCGCCAAGATGCAGCCTTCTGCGAAAAGCGCAGACAATCCACGCGGCCGTGCACAGCCCGTGCCCGGCACGTTTCATTTGCTGATTTACGGCAAGTGATTGGCTTTTCTTTTCACCTCCCCCATGCGGGGAGGTCGAAGGCGCGACGCTAGCTTTTCTTAAGAGCGTAGCGATTTAGAAAAGCTGCGTTAGCGGCTTCGGGTGGGGGTGATAGCGTCACTACTCCCCCCACCCGATCTGCTTCGCAGATCGGCCTCCCCACGTTGGGGGAGGCGAAACGGAGTTCTGTCCGGAAAGATAGAAACGGCGGCCCTATTTCAGCAGCGTCGCCAAATCGTCGTCGGTCAGTGCCACGCTGCTGATGCCCATCTTCGCCGAACCTTGCACGATCTCGCGGCCGTGGCTGACATAGAGCACCGAGCGGTTCGGGATGTCGAAGATGCGCCGCACGACCACGGATTTGAAGAACAGGCTTTGGTGATGGGAGAACACCTCATCCTGCCCGCGCACATTCACATGCGACAGATCGATGGCGCCGATGCGCTGGCAGGAGATGGAAGTGTTCGAAGGATCTTCGAACCAATTGCCCTGCCGCAGCCGGTCGATCACGCTGCGGTCGAAATAGGTCATGTGGCAGACGATGCCCGGCATGTCGGGATCGCGCACCGCTTCAATCTTGATCTCGTTGCCCGTCCAGTCGGTGGTGACGTGCCCGACTTCCTGGCCCCCGCCCCGGCCGCACGCAGCGAGCGCTGTGACGCACAAGGCCGACACCAGCAGCGGCTTCATTTTGAAATGGCGCATGAACATCCCCTGACGAAAGCGTCGGCCGGTATATGGAAACGCGCGACGTGTTTTTTAAGACCCACAACCACCATGGCCGCCTTTGAGGCGGCCATCCAGTGCGCGAGCATTTGCGAGCGCAAAGTGTCCTTGGCGCGCAAGACTGCGCGCCAACTGGGTGGCCGGGTCAAGGCGCAGCTTTTCTAGTTCGCTCCGCTCACAGAAAAGCTAGCGGCCCGGCCATGGTGAGATGCGTGATTATCCGACGCCAAAAGCCGATCAGATATGCAACGGCCGTCCATCCGCGGCGAGCACGGCTTCGTGCATCATTTCCGACAG
>CAIYRG010000339.1 GCA_903928515.1 uncultured Alphaproteobacteria bacterium
CAAATCTTCGGCGAATTTCGGCAATTGGTTGGTGCCGTAAACCGCCTGATCGCGCACCAGCAGCGGCGGCGAGACTTCCGTATAACCAAAAGTCCCCGTGTGCAGATCGAGCATGAAATTGGCGATGGCACGCTCGAGCCGGGCCAACTGACTTTTCAAAACGACAAACCGCGCGCCCGACATGCGGGTGGCGGCTTCGAAATCCATCTGGCCCAAGGCTTCGCCGATATCGAAATGCTGCTTCGGTGCGGCCACACCGGGGTTCGTGCCGAAGCGACGCACTTCCACATTGGCGTGTTCGTCGGTGCCGAGCGGCACATCCTCGAACGGCAGATTGGGAATGGCGGACAGAACATCGGTGAGCGCGGCTTGCTTGATGCGCTCCTCTTCCTCATCGCGGGAGATCTGCTCTTTGAGCGCGGCCACCTCGTCCATCAGCTTTTGGGCCCCGGCCTCGTCCTTTTTGGCCTTGGCCTGACCGATCAGCTTTGAGGCTTCATTGCGCCGGGCGAGCGCGGTCTGCAGGCGCGTCTGCACCTCGCGCAGTTCCTTGTCGCGGGCGAGGATCGCATCGCTCTGCGGGGCCAAGCCCCGGCGTTGCAATCCCTGGTCGAAAGCGGTCGCGTCGTCGCGGATGAATCGAATGTCGTGCATGGTCCGGTTCTGGCATGAAGGCGTATTGAGAGTCTAACCTGTCCTTGCGACAGAAAGGAGACCCGCCATGGCCCCAGAAATGCCCCCCACAATGTCTGGCGACGAGAAGGCCATCCGGGACGCCATCGACCTCTGGATGACGGCCTCCCTGGCGGGCGACATCGATACGGTGCTCGGCCTGATGACCGACGACGTGGTGTTCATGGTGGTGGGTGCGGAGCCCTTCGGCAAAGACGCCTTCGAAAAAGGCGCCAAAAACATGGGCACGCAATACCGTGTCGACGGCGCCTCCGACACCGAGGAAATCACCATCCTGGGCGATTGGGCCTACACGCGCAGCCACATCTCGCTGGTGATGGAACCCGTGAAGGACGCGCGGCCGATTCACCGCTCGGGCTTCGGCATGAGCATCTGGCGCAAAGGCCAGGATGGCAAATGGCGGATCGCGCGCGACGCCAACATGACGACCACAGACCCGGCCTAAATTTGGCCCCGCCTAAATTTGGCCCGGCCTAAATTGGTCCCGCCTGAAATTGGCCAACTTAAATTTTAGTTCGGCGTGACGTCGCTGCCGGGCTTCTTGGCGGCGGCTTCAGCGGCAGCCTCTTCGGCTTCGCGGCGGGCGCGCTGTTTCTCGATCAGATACACGAGATACACCGACACCCAGTAGAGGCCGGCGACCGGTATTGCGAGAAACAGCATGCTGGCCGCATCGGGAGGTGCGAAAAGCGCCGCCAGAACCGTGACGCCGAGCATGGCGTAGCGCCAATAGCCGTATAGCTGGGCGCTGGTGATGATGCCGACGCGCCCGAGAAGCGTGAGCAACACCGGCAATTGGAAACACAGACCGAATCCGAAAATCAGCGTGGTGACGAAGCTGAGATAGTCGGAGACCTTTGCTTGCAGCACGATGGGCATCGTGCCGCCCTCGCCCGAGCTTTGAAAGCTCAGGAAGAACTTAATCGCGATCGGCATCATGCCGTAATAAACGAACGTTGCGCCGATCAGGAACATGATCGGCGTCGCCGCGAGGAACGGCAGGAACGCGTTCTTCTCGTGCTTATAAAGACCCGGCGCGACGAAGGCCCACAATTGCGCCGCGATGAAGGGAAAGCTCAAGCAGATGCCGCCGAAGGCCGCGACCTTCACGTTGGTGAAGAACTTTTCGTACAGCGCCGTATAGATGAGTTGGCGATTGGGCAGCCCCTGCATCGCATCGGCGAGCGGTTGCACCAGGAAATTGTAAATCGGGTTCGCGAAGTAATAGCAGAACAGAAATCCGACCAAAAAGAACAGCAGCGATTTGATGATGCGATCGCGCAGCTCGACCAAATGATCCAGCAGCGGCGCCTTGGTGGCGTCGAGATCGTTCTCTTCCTGTGCGCTGGGCGTGACCATGTGTGCGGCTTACGGCTGCGGCGGGATGACGGGCGAACCGTCTTTGGGCAGCGCGGGTTCGGGCTGCGGTGCGGTGCCCTGCACCGGCACAGCAACAGGCTCTTCAGGCAACGGCATACTGATCTGTTGTGGGGCGATCTGTTGCGGTGTGGGCGGCTGCGGTGCTGCACCCTGAACTGGCGCTTCAACCGGCGGCACAACAGTCGTTGTCGACATTAGCGGTTCGAAATTGACAGCACCCGGCGGCAACATCGTGGCCTGCTGAATGTCGTTCTTTATCTCGGTCAGTTCGGGCGGCATGATGGTCTGCTTGGCGATGTCGTCGAAAATCTGGTCGGTCTTCATCTTTTCGACTTCCAAGCGCAGCTCTTCGAGTTCCGCTTGGCGGGCCATATCATCGAACGAACGCTTGAACTGATCGGCCATCGCGCGCGCGCGGCCCATCCACTGCCCAGCCGTGCGCATGAGCTTGGGCAAGTCTTTCGGCCCGACAATAACGAGCGCAACGACGCCAATGATGAGCAGCTCGCTCCAGGCGATATCGAACATGGATCAATTCACCGCGCCACGGCCCCGCCCCCGAAGGAGCGCGTCAGCCGATTTTCTCTTCCGTCTTACGGCCTTCGACCGTCTCACCCTTATCGGGGATGCCGCGCGCGTCCGGTTGTGCCGGCGCATTCGGGTCCTTCAGGCCTTCGCGGAAATTGCGGATGCCGTGGGCGAAGTCGCCCATGATGTTGGAGATCTTGCCTTTGCCGCCGAACAGCACTGCCACGATGCAGATCAAGATCAGCCAGTGAATCCAACTTAAACCACCCATAGACGTCACTCTCCTAGAACGGGCCCATCATAACGCGAGGCGCGCGGGGCTTGTGCCCCTTTTTGGACCGCTTCGGGCTTTTCGCCGATCTTGCGTCCTTTAAGCCCGCCAAATGCCGTCAAGGCAAGGGCGGGACTCGACCTTAGCCCCAAAGCCTAGGGCTTTTTGCAGGCAGGCATATGTCCGAAATGAATGTGGGGGCCGCGACCCGCCGCCGCAAGGCGGTTTCCCGCGTTGTCCGGGCGTCAGACGATGGAAACTTCGCCTTTGCGCCCAAAGGCTTCCGACAAATCGTTGAGGCGTTTGGTGACGTTTTCGCCGAGCAGCGCACGGGCCCTGGCGGGAACCGACAGCGACACGGCTTGGCTGGAGATCGAGAGCGGCATGGTGGACAGTTCCCCCTCCACCGAGCCGACCAGCGCGAAAGCCAGCCGGGCCGCTAGCCCGAGGCGCAGCGCCAGTACCGAGTTTTCCGGTCCCAGCAATTTGGCGATGGAGACTTCCTCGGGAAACTCGTTCATCCCCGAATAGCGATAGTGCAGCGCCGTGGCGATTACCGCGCGCTCGCGGTGAGTCGCACCCGCATAGGGGCCGCGCAGAACCTGCTGAAAAGCACCCGTGGCGCGGTCATCGGGATGGCGGCGCCAAGCGATATCGGCCATCAGGCAGATCGCTTCGCGCACGCGCTTGTCGCCGGCACTTTCCCGCGGAAATAAATTCGCGGTCCAGGCGACCAACTCGTTCGCCAGGACCGGATTGCGGCTTTCGCGCTCGTTGCACTCCAGCGCGTATTCGATGAGCGGGTCCTTCGCCGCTTCTTCCGGCGACAGATGGCGGAAGTGCACGCCTTCGCGCAGCCCGTAAGCGGAGATCACCACTTCCGAAAGATTGGCGACCTGTATCAAACGCTCCATCACCAGCGCGCCATAGGGTAGCGCATCGGCGCGGCGTTTCGGAACGGACGGCATCCGTTCTATCGACTTGCGCGAGAGCCCCGAGATCACCTTGCACAGCTTCAGCGCGCGCGCGGACGGGATCGCATAATGGTGCAGGACGTGCAGCGGATATTTCTGCTCATCCATGTCCACACGCGCGAGCGTGCGCCAGATGCCACCCACCGCATACAGCGCCCTGCCCTTCAAGCCGCCGGTCAAGGCTAAGCGTTCAAGCTGCTTGTCGACGATGTTGCGCGCCTTGCCGAGATTGTCTTCGGCGGTGTCCATCAGGCGCAGCGGGCCGAACGGCAATGTGGCCGCTTCACCGATTTTGCCATCGCGCACCGTGACCATGTCGAGGCTACCGCCGCCAAGATCGGCCGTAAGACCATCGGCGTTCGGAATGCCCGCCAGCACACCCTCGGCAGCAATGCGCGCTTCGTCTTCGCCGGAAAGAATTTCAATCGTGCAACCGAGGGCTGCTTCCGCGCGGCGAATAAAAGCGCGGCCGTTTTGCGCATCGCGCGCGGCAGCGGTGGCGACCGCTTCACAACGGCGGATGCCGTAGCCTTCAGAAAGGCGGCGGAAGCGCGACAAGGCTTCCAGCGCCAGCGCGATGCCCTCGCCGTCCAACTGACCGGTGCGCACCATGTTGCGGCCGATCGCGCAGATGGTCTTTTCGTTATAGAGCGCGTTCGCCGAACGCTTCAGCCCCTCATAGATGACGAGGCGTACGGAATTGGAACCGATATCGACAACTGCGAAAGGCCCCTCGCGGCTGGTATCTAGCCGCGCTGCGGGATGCGATTTGAGATCCGGCAGACTCACACGATCCCCAAGGGCGTCTTGCCCGAAGGCGCCGCACGACCGGAGTCGACGTGCAAGGCACGGCCGCGACCGGACAGCGAGGGATTGGTCATGAAGTAGGTGTGTGCCGAGAACGCATCGTCCCGATCGAACGCAGCATCACGCTCATAGGCCCCGTCGGGGCGCAGATACCACGTCTGCGCTTGGTCTTTGAGATTGGCCACCATGATCTGATCGAGCACTTGTTGATGCACCGTCGGGTTCTCGATTGGCACCAGCGATTCGACCCGGCGGTCGAGATTGCGCGGCATCCAATCGGCCGACGAGATGTAGACCTTCGCATGCGGCGACGGAAGGCCGTGGCCTGCGCCAAAACACACGATACGGGCGTGTTCCAGGAAACGGCCCACAATAGATTTCACATGGATGTTCTCGGACAGGCCGGGAACACCGGGCCGCAGGCAGCAAATGCCGCGAACGACCAAATCGATTCGCACGCCCGCCTGGCTGGCGCGGTAGAGCGCGTCGATCACGCGGCCGTCCACAAGCGAGTTGAGCTTCACCCAAATGGCGGCGTCCTTGCCCGCTTTCGCGTGCGCGATTTCGGCTTCAATGTTTTCCATCAACCGGTCGCGCAGCGTCAGCGGCGAGATCGCGATCTTCTCGAGCGCGATGGGTTCGGCATAACCGGTGATGTAATTGAAAAGCTGCGTGGCATCGCGGCCCAGCGCAGGGTCAGCCGAGAACAGCGACAGGTCGGTGTAAATCTTCGCGGTCTGCGGATGATAATTGCCGGTGCCGAAATGCGTGTAGGTGCGGAGCCTTCCGCCCTCGCGCCGCACGACAAGGCTCACCTTCGCGTGCGTCTTGAGTTCGATGAAACCGTAAACGACCTGCACGCCGGCGCGCTCCAAATCGCGCGCCCATTTGATGTTCGCCGCTTCATCGAAGCGTGCCTTCAATTCGACCAGTGCCGTGACGGACTTGCCCGCTTCGGCCGCTTCGACCAGCGCATGCACGATGGGGCTGTCTTTGCTGGTGCGATAGAGCGTCTGCTTGATCGCAACCACATCGGGGTCAGCCGCCGCCTGACGCAGGAACTGCACCACCACATCGAAGCTCTCAAACGGGTGATGAACGACGATGTCTTTCGCCTTGATGGCCGCGAAGCAATCGCCGCCATAATCGCGGATGCGTTCCGGGAAGCGCGACTGGAACGGCTCGAACAGAAGATCGCGGCGCTCGTCCAGAATGAGCTGCTTGGTTTCGTCCAGGCCCAACAACCCGTCGACCACGAATGCCGTGCGGGTACCCATGTCGAGATGATCGACAATGAACTGGCGCAGATCGGGCGGCATCGAGGCGTCGCATTTCAGGCGGATCACCGAACCGCGACGGCGGCGCTTGAGCAAGGACTCGAACATGCGTACGAGGTCTTCGGCCTCTTCGGCGACTTCGATATCGGAGTCGCGAAGGATGCGGAAACCGCCGCCGCACACGAGTGTGTGTCCGGGGAAAAGCTTATCGAGATACAGCCCGACGACATTCTC
>CAIYRG010000340.1 GCA_903928515.1 uncultured Alphaproteobacteria bacterium
TCCGACGGCACCAAGATTTACTATGAAAGCACCGGTGCCGGCCCGGCCATCGTCTTCGTGCACGAGCTTGCGGGCTCGTATCGCTCGTTCGATGCGCAGGTTGCGGCGTTGAAGGACAGCTATCGCTGCATCGTCTACAATGCGCGCGGCTATCCGCCGTCCGATGTGCCGCCTTCGGTGGAGTCGTATTCGCAGGAATTCGCCACCTCCGATATCGGCGCGATTTTGGATGGCTTGAATATCGGCAACGCCCATATCGCGGGCGTATCGATGGGCTCGGCGTCCTCGCTGCAATACGCACTGAAGAACCCGGATCGCGTGCGCTCGTTGATCCTGTGCGCCATCGGCACCGGCTCCGATGACACCAAAGAGCAGTTCGAGAACGCCATTGAAGGCATGGCGCAACAGGTCGAGAAACTGGGCCTGCGCCAATACGCGGAGAATTTCGGCAACACGCCCAACCGCAAGACGCTGCGCCAGCACAATCCCAAAGAATACGACGCGTTTATCGAGCAATATTCTTCCGGCTCGGTGCGCGGCATGACCAACACGATGCGCGGCGTGCAGAAGCGCCGTCCGCCGCTCTATGTGCACAGGGAGCGCGTCGCCACGCTCGCAACGCCGACTTTGGTGATTGTGGGCGAGCGTGACGCGCCATGCATCAAGCCGAGCGAATTCCTGCGCGATACGATGCCGGATGCGAGGTTGGAAGTGGTGGCCGATGTCGGCCACGCGGTGAATTTGGAAAAGCCGGCGGAGTACAACCGGCTCGTCAATCAGTTCTTGGATACGATAGAAGCGAAAGGTTCGACATGGGTAAGGTAAGTTTAGAGGTCAATGACGGCATCGCGCTGCTGACCTTCACGAATGAAGGCCGCATGAACGCCATGGATGGCGACGTGGCCGAAGGCTTAAAGAACGCGGTTCTCGAAGTGAAGGGCCGCACCGATATCGGCGCGCTGGTTCTGCGCGGCGGCGGCGAGCAGAGCTTCTGCTCGGGCGCCGATCTGAAATTCGTGCAGACCTTCCCGGATCGCGAAGAAGGCTTCTGGCTGCTCGATTCGCATATCAAACATTTTCGCGATGAGATGCGCGCTCTGCCGTTCCCGACCGTCGCGATGATGCACCGCATCTGCTACGGCGGCGGCTGCTACATCGCCGCGGCCACTGATTTCCGCTTCTCAGATCCGGAATTGAAGCTGGCCATTCCGGCGGTGCGCACGCGCCGTTTCTATTCCGTCACCGCCATCAAGCGCCTGGGCGATCTGATGGGCCGCAACAACATCGCGCGCGTGTTGCTGGGCGATGAAGTGTTCACCGCCGAGCGCCTGCACCAATGGGGCTTCATCGACGAAGTGATTCCGGCGGGCGATCTGCTGGAGAAGACCATGGCCTTCGCCAAGAAGCTGGCCGGCCAGCCGCGCGATGTGGTCCGTATTTACATGGACACGCTGCGCGCCATCGAGAAGGGCGACACAGCGGCTGCTCAGAAGAACACCGACGATGCCTGGAAGCGCGAAAAAGAAGTGAAAGCCGCCGCCGCGAAGTCGAAGGCTTAAGCCTTATATCTCTGCAAATGCCAAACCCGGTCTGCTTGCGCAGGCCGGGTTTGTTTTATTCACGCTCGGTTTCAAAATGCGTGACGCGGAAATCCGGCTTCCTGACATCCACCCAGAGACCGTTTTCATAAAATGGGCCGGGCACAATGCTCACGGCCAAACCATCGCTATTGGTGATCACGTGAGGTTCTTCCGGCTGTTGAGGAGGTGGAGGGCAGTTGGTGCAATCTTCTGGCCGGTAGAAATGCACGGTTAGGGTGTTATCCTCGATCTCCATCACCTCAATGCTGTAGTTCGTCCAGTTTGGTCGTTCATGGCGTAACGTCGGTAAAGCGGCTTGGGCTGCTCGCATTTCCAGTTTTGTGAAAATGCCTGACTTTAAATGTCGTGCAGGTGCGCTGTTGTCTGGTTCAGCTGCAGTGGCGGCATTTGCTACCAAGCTCAGAGCAATCGCGTATTTTGCCAACCGCATTTGCAGCTCCCTAAAAGGATCTGTCGAATAGAACCTGTGTTTGGCGATTTTGAGGCAGGTATTGCAGGACTTGTCCTGAAGGCGTGCCGACAGTGAAAAAAGTGAATGAATTTGGTTGGTTATAAAAACTATCCATTTGATGCTTATCGCCAGGGGAGAAGTTATCCGTATCGCCATATTGCTGATTTTGGCGAGTGCGCATTCCGTTCGCGTCGCTGTAGTCTCCGTGTGTGTGTCCATAACCGATCAACGGTACGCCCTTCCCGAGATTTCCGTTGATAGTAAGCTGCCAATTCTCAGTGCCCCCATGGCGGCCATTGTTGTATGGATCGGTGTAGCCATATTTCCCGGTCACGGGATCGCGGAAATAACCCCACCGATATTCGGTGTTATCCGCCACAGACTGACCATTCATTTGGCTGTTGATGTCATAGGCGGCGTCTTGGGGGGTATCGAAAATCGCTCCGGGATTTTGTAGCGGATACGGTTCGCCCTCAGCGATCCCACTTGGTGAGAGCTGATGTGGGTCTAAGCCAATCGGATAAGCACGCGGGATTTGGAAATCCGGCTGAATAGGGTCGATAGGGACGAGGTCGGAAGAATTGTCGGCGTCGTTGCCTTGAATGGACATTTGGGAAGCCCTTGTTGCTGTTGCGAGCAACATCCTTCGGCTTCCTAAAAACGTATTCGCGTCGCAGTGGCGAGTTTTGCCCAGCCGCGAATAGTTTTACCCAAGCAAAATCGACTACTCTTCCCGCACCAGCAGCTTCAGCGATAGCGCCAGGCATGTCGCGATCGCCATCACGCCGGCCATCACGAGAATCCCCGCGTTGAACGAGCCGGTCGTGTCTTTCAGCCAGCCGATCAGCGGCGGGCCGACAAACGCACCCGCCGTGCCGACGGAGTTGATGAAGGCAAGGCCGCCCGCTGCCGCCACGCCCGTGAGAAAGCGTGTCGGAATCGACCAGAAAATCGCGCGCGCGGAAGACACACCGAGCAAGCCGATGGTCAGCCCGAATAGCGCCAGCGACAGCGTGTGCGAGGCGTAAACCGCGCCGATCAATCCCGGCACGGGAATGAAGCTCGCCAACGCCAGATTGCGGATTTTCTTGCCGCCGCGATCCACCACACTCGCCCACACCAACATGCCGATGGTGGCGATCCCATACGGGACCATGGTCAGCATTACGATGCCGGACGTGGCGAGGTGATAGTCCTTCAGCATCAGCGGTAGCCACACGCCCATGTCATAGGCGACCAGCACGAAGCCGAATTGCACGCCCACCAAAATCAGCACGCGCGGATCGGTGAACACAGACCCCAACGCGGATTTCGGCCGCTCGCGGCTTTCGTTGGCGAGCGCGTCCACCAGCGCGGTGCGTTCTTCCAGCGTCAGCCATGTCGCCTCACTGGGGTGATCTGTGAGCGTGCGCAACGTGATGATCCCTAAGATCACGCATGGCAGGCTCAATGCCACGAACAACCATTGCCAGCCCGCCAATCCCCACACGCCGTTCATCTGCAGCAGCGCGCCGCACAAAGGCGCGCCCACGACCGACGACAAAGGCACGCCGACGATGAACCACGCCAGAATGCGCGTGCGCTGCTCGCGCGGAAACCACGAGGCCAGGAAGAACGTGACGCCGGGGAAGAACCCGGCTTCGGCGATGCCGACGCCCAAACGCACCGCATAGAAGCTGTGAGGCCCGACGATGAAGGCGGTGGCGGCTGAAGCGATGCCCCACGTAATCATGATGCGCGCGATCCAGCGCCGCGCACCGAAACGGAACAGCGCGAGGTTGCTGGGGATCTCGCAGAGGCAATAGCCGAGGAAGAAGATGCCGCCGCCGATGCCGAACTGCGTGGCCGAAAGCCCGAGGTCTTTGTTCATCGTCAGCGCGGCGAAGCCGATGCAGGTCCGGTCGAGATAGGCGAAGAGATAGCCGATGGTGAGCAGCGGAATGAATCGAATGGCCGCTTTGCGCGTCGCGCGCTGGAGCGCGTCGATCTTCACCGTTTGTGTTGTGTGCGACGACAGTGCTGCCCCCTCCGCCTCGCATACGCTCGGCACCTCCCCCGTAACGACGGGGGAGGAAACCAAGAGCTATAGTCAAAGAGAAGAATTGTCATGCCCGCGCAGCCGGGCATCCGGGATTGGCTCTTAGATTTAGTCCTCGGTGCCCGCCCCGAGCGCAGCGTTTCCAACTCGCTGCGCTCATAGAAACGCTAGCGTCCGCGGGCATGACAGAGAGCTTTATTCAGAGAAGAGGTGAACGCTGCGAACCTACTTCAACCGGTCTTTGATCTTGTCCAACCCGGCTTGGGAACATTCCGGGTCGCGTGTGCCGCCCGAAACGCCGATGGCGCCGATCACATCGCCGTCTACGACGAACGGCAATCCCCCCGATGCTCCGATCAAATCGGGATCGGGCAGGCGCGTGGCGCGGCCGCCGGGGAGCTTCACCAATTCATCGGCCAGCACGGCGGTGTCCTCGCGCTGCACGACGGCGGTGTAGGCCTTGCGCCGGGCCACGTCGGCATTGTCGGCACGGCCCTCATCGGCATCGAGCCACACTTTCGGCTTGCCGGAACGATCCGCCACGATCACGGCCACGCCGGAATGGATGCTCTTGCAGAAGCCGACGGCGGCATCGGCCGCTTCCTGCGCCAAACTCAGCGGCAGATATTTGCGTGTGGGCAGCGCGGTCAGCTTCGCGGAAATCTTATCCAACCCGGCGCGCGCGCAATCCTCGTCGGTTTGTTCTGAAGCCGTGCCCGAAACACCGATGGCTGCAATCGTTTCCTTGCCGGCTTTGATGGGCAAGCCGCCGCCTTCGAGGATGATCGCGGGATACTGCACGGCGGTTCCTGGACCGCCGGGTCGCGAATGTTGCGCCTTCGCGTATTCCGCCGAACTTTGGCCGCTTAAAGCGGTTAGCGCTTTGCGTCGGGCGGTTTGAACGATGCGGCTAAACGTTGGATCATCGTCGATAGGATCGCTTTGTCCGCTGCCGATCCGCCAGCCATAGCGATCAACGATACTCACGGCCAAGGAAATTCCGCCGCCTTGGCCGCATGCCGCCACCGCAGCGTCGACAGCCTCTTTTGCCAATGCGTCCGGAACGTAACTTTGTGTCGGCAAAGTGCTTTGCGCGTGCGCCGCAAACGAAAACGCCACCGCGGCAAATGCCGCGATGGCGCTTCGAGAGAGGCGCGTGGTGTTGCGCAAAGGCTTACGCGATTCCGGCTTCGCGGTATTTGGCGATGTCCGCGTCCGAATAGCCGAACTCTTTCAGCAGCTCGTCGGTGTGTTCGCCATAGCCCGGTGCGGCCGTGGTGAGCTTCGAAGGCGTGCGCGACAGCGTGAACGGTTGCGCCATGATCGGAATGTCGCCCAGTTCCGGCTCATGCACCGTCTGCGTCACCTGCAGATGCTGCACTTGCGGATCGGCGAACGCCTGATCCACCGAATAGATCGGCCCGCACGGGATTCCTGCGTCGTTCAGCTTTTTGATCAATTCATCCGTCGTATGGGTGACGGTGATCTTCTCGATTTCGGCGTTCAATTGCGGGCGATGCGCATAACGCTTCTTCGGCGCGTCGTAATCGGGATGCTTGAACCACTCCATCTTGCCCATGGCTTTGCAGAAGCGCTCCCACATCGGCGGCACCGGCGCGATGTTGATGTAGCCATCCTTCGTCTTGAACGTGCCGGTCGGCGTCGTGGTCGGGTGGTTGTTGCCGACCTGCAGGGGCACTTCGCCTTTCATGGCGTAACGCGCGGCCTGGAAGTCGAGCATGAACATCATCGATTGCAGCAACGAGGTCTGCACCCACTGGCCCTTGCCCGAGCTTTCACGCTCATACAACGCCGTGAGAATACCGAGGGCGGCAAATAAGCCGGCGGAAAGATCGGCCACCGCGATGCCCACGCGCATGGGCCCATGGCCCGGCTCTCCCGTGAACGACATCAAGCCCGACATGCCTTGCGCGATCTGGTCCACGCCTGGGCGGTTCACATAGGGGCCGTCCTGGCCGAAGCCGGAAATGCTCGCATAGATCAGACGCGGGTTGATCTTCGACAGCGTGTCGTAATCGATCTTCAGGCGCGTCTTCACGTCGGGGCGGAAATTCTCCACGATCACGTCGGCCTTTGCCGCCATGCGGTGCAGAATCTCAAGGCCTTCCGGCGACTTCAGGTTCAACGCGATGGAGCGCTTGCCGCGCTGCAAATTCTGGAAATCGGGAT
The DNA here is from genome assembly GCA_903928515.1 of uncultured Alphaproteobacteria bacterium. Lineage (GTDB taxonomy): Bacteria > Pseudomonadota > Alphaproteobacteria > Micropepsales > Micropepsaceae > CAIYRG01. The sequence goes on from CAIYRG010000340.1 coordinate 6,281, forward strand.
CGGTGCGCGCCGAGAAATCCGCACCACCTTCATTGCCCGGCCCCTCGCGCATTTCCACCTTGATGATGTTCGCACCCCAATCGCCCAACTGGCGGACGCAGGTGGGGCCGGAGCGCACGCGCGCCAGATCGAGCACGGTGATTTTCTGCAAAGCGGTGGAGGCGGGTTTCAAACTCATGGGGCATAGCCTCTTATGTGTTTTTGAGGGGGTCTGATTTTTGTCCCTTATGACATAATCGGCAGGGCTGGGGTATCGTACAAATCGGTCAGGAAACGGCCCTTTTCGAGCCGGCAGCGCAGGGAAGACCCAGTTGAAAATCATCATTATCGGCGGCGGCATTGGCGGGCTCGCCACCGCACTCAGCCTGCATCAGGCCGGCATCGAGGCCCGCGTTTTTGAAACGGTCCAAAGCCTCACCGCGCTGGGCGTCGGCATCAACATCCAGGCCAATGCGGTGCGCGAGCTTAGCGAATTGGGTCTGGCCGACGAGATGGCGGCAACGGGGCTGGCCACGGCCAATCTCGGTTATTTCAACAAACACGGTCAGGAAATCTGGCGTGAGCCGCGCGGCCGGGCTGCCGGTTACAATTGGCCGCAATATTCGATCCATCGCGGCGAATTCCTGATGTTGCTGGCGCGCGCGGTGCGGGCGCGTCTCGGCGAGGAAAATCTCCTGCTTGGCCATCATCTTGAATCCTTCCACGATGACGGCAAACAGGTAACGGCGCATTTCATCGACAGGCGCACGGGTGAACGCATCCACACGGAAGTGGGCGATGCGCTGATCGGCGCGGATGGTATCCATTCGGTGGTGCGCGAAAAATTGTATCCGGGCCAAGCGCCGCTGCATTTCGACGGCATGTTGATGTGGCGCGCGGCGGTGGAAACCGCACCCTTCCTCGATGGCCGCACGCAAGCCATCATCGGCCATCAGGGCTTGCGCTTTGTTGCCTATCCGATGAGCGGGCAGGCCGAAAAGAACGGCCGCTCGATGACGAATTGGATCGCGGAATTGCGCGTGCCGGGCGATACGCCGCCGCGCGCCGATTGGAACAAGCGCGTCGACAAATCCGCCTTCGTCCATCTCTACAAGGATTGGAAATTTCCCTGGCTCGATGTGCCCGCGATCATCGATGCCACGGAATCCATCTACGAATTTCCGAAAGTGGATCGCGAACCGCTGGCGCAATGGAGCCAGGGCCGCGTGACGTTGATTGGTGACGCCGCGCATCCGATGCTGCCCACGGGCAGCCAGGCGGGTACGCAAGCGGTGATGGACAGCCGCCACATCACACGCGCGTTGCAGGAAGAGAAAAATGCCGAAAGCGCGTTTGCGCGGTTTGAAGCGGAACGCCGCCCGTTGATGAGCGAAATCACCTTGCGCAACCGTCAACTCGGGCCTGAGGCCGCGATGCAGGTGGTGGAAGAACGCGCACCCGGCGGCTTCAAAAATGTCGAAGACGTCATCAGCAAAGCCGAGATGGAAGAGATCACGGGTTCGTTTAAAAAGCTCGCAGGCTTCGACCGCGAACAGGTGAACACCCGCCCGCCCATCGTGAAGCCGCACGCTTAAGTTCATCCCGGTTTGTAGAACCCCCACCCGGCTCACTGACGTTCGCCGACCTCCCCGCGTTGGGGGAGGTTAAACTGCGCGCTATTTGTAAGACCCAGGGTGTTGAGGGACTAAGCTCCGCTCTTCACCTCCCCCAACGCGGGGAGGTCGCCCGACGAAGCCCTAGCGAAGTCGGGCGGGTGGGGGGCGAACCGCTTTGCGCGCGCACGCTTCCTCGCTACGCTCATCGTCAGAAAGCGCGCAACGCTTCGACACCAGGGGGAAATCATGTCCGCGTCCGGCACTTCGCGCACCCAATCGATGCTCACGGTGGCGTTCTGCGTTCTCGCAGCACTGGCCGAAGGCATCGATTTGCAATCGGCCGGAATCGCCGCACCCGGCGTGGCGATGGAGTTTGGTTTCGCCAAGCCGCAAGTGGGCAATTACGTCAGCTTCTCGATTCTGGGGCTTTTGTTCGGTGCGGCCATCGGCGGCTGGCTCGCAGATCGTGTCGGACGCAAAACCGTTCTGCTCTGGTCGCTGGCGATCTTCGGTGTGTTCTCGCTCGCCACGGCCTGGGCCTGGGATTATCCCTCGATGCTTGCCATCCGCTTTCTCACCGGTCTTGGCTTGGGCGGTGCGATGGCGAACCTCGTCGCGCTCTCGTCCGAAGCCGCCCCCGACTATCAAGGCACCGCTGTCGGGCTTGTTTATATGGGCTTGCCGCTGGGCAGCACGATCACCGCGCTGATCGGCGCGGTTATCACGCCGCCTGAGTGGCGCACCGTGTTCTACGTCGGCGGTCTTGTGCCGTTGATTGTGGTACCGCTGCTGGCCTTCGCTCTGCCGGAATCCGCGGCCTTCCAAAACAGCCGCACACGCGCACCCGAAACAGGCTCGCGGCTTGGCGCGTTGTTCCAGGAGGGCCGCGCAGCTACCACGGCACTTCTGTGGATCGGCTTCTTCTTCGTGCAGTTGGCGATCTATCTCGTCATCAACTGGATGCCGACGCTGCTGCGCGACCAGGGCTTCGACCAAAGCCAGGCCAGCACCATCCAGAGCTTCTTCTCTATCGGCAGTATGCTCGGCACTGTAGGGTTTGGCCTATTGCTCGACCGCTTCGCGCGCCGCAACGTCGCCATGGTCGCCTTCCTGCTCGCCATCGTGGCGCAATTCACCTTGGCCCATGTCACGGGGTTCTATCCCGTTGCACTGGCGGTGTTCGCGGCGGGCACGTTCCTGGTCGCGGCCCAGCTGATTCTGCTGTCCACCGCGCCTTTGTGTTACGGGGTGACGATCCGGGGAACCGGGGTGGGGGCGGCTGTGGCTGCGGGCCGCTTCGGGGGCTATATCGGGCCCACGGCGGCCGGATATCTCCTGGCCTCGGGAATCGGCGGGAATATCGTGCTGTTCGCCAGCGTGCCGGGCCTGTTGCTGGCCGGCATTACAACCTTGGTAATTTTATTTCGCCCGCGTACGGGCTATCAAACTTAACATCCGGGGCGTTCTCGCTTACACATCCGTCCATAGCGAGATTGGCCCACCCCCGGCTTCGGCCCCCCTCAAAGTGAGCGTCCCCGTGCTGCAACAGCGTCTTCTCATGTCCGCTGCCATGGTTCTTGTCATGGCCACTCCCGCCTTCGCCGATACCGAATTGTCGGCCGAGCAAAAGGGGCCGATCAACACCACGACCGACGCCAACATCACGATCGACCAGACCATCATCTTGCACGACAAGAAGCCGGGCGCGGTCTTGATCCTCAATTCGAACAACACGGTCACCAACAATGCGGGCTTGATCAGCAACAAGTCGCACAAGAACGCGTTGGCCGTGGAGTTGAACACCGGCGGCCCGGCCGCGAGCCTGTTCAACACAGGCGGCATCACGTCCGAAGGCTTGGGCATCAACAATGTCGGTATCCAGGTGGATACGGTCGGTTTCACCGGCAGCATCAGCTTAAGCGCCGACAGCACATCGCAAGTGGTGGTGGACGGCATAAATCCGATCGGCATCAACTTCCTGGGCCCGTTCACCGGCGCCTTCACGAACGCGGCGCCCATTACCGCGACCGGCAACAACGCGGCCGCCATCTACGTGAACGGCCTGATCAACGGCAGCTTCTCCAACAGCGGCGCGATCACGGCGGTGGGCCAGGATTTGGCGAAATCCAACACCACCATCGCCTATGGCATTCACTTCGCTTCTGCCGGCGGACTGGCGCAGCTCGTTAACTCGGGCACGATTTCGGCAAGCATCACGGGGCACAATTCCACCGACACCGCCATCGGCATTGCCGCCGACGCGGGCGCGCATCTGTTGAACATCACCAATAACGGCGGCACCATCAGCGCCATCGTGAAGAGCGCGAGCAAGTCGGCGACGCAGACCGTTTATGCGATCCAGGACAATTCCGGCAACCTGACGTCGATCTCCAACTCCGGCACGATCACGTCCACGCTGAACCAGATGGACAATGGCGGCATCCCCGCGGTCGCCATCGATTTGTCGCATGGCATTCAGGCGGAGACGATCACCTCCAACGGCACCATCTCCGGCGACCTCCTGTTCGGCAAAGGCACGAACACGTTGTCGATCACCGGCGGCCTTACAAACGGCCGTGTTCTTCCGGGCAGCGGCGGCACGCTCGCCGTAACCGTGTCGGCGGGCCAGCTGGCCACGCGCCAAGGCCAGTTCACGAGCTTGAACGTCGCCTCGACCGGCACGTTGGGCTTTGTGATCGGCAGCACGACGCCGACACCGGCCATCGTCACCGTCACGGATGCTGCGACCTTCGTGTCCGGTTCGCAGCTTGCCTTGTCGTTCGACAGCGGCCTCGCGACTTCGGGCACCGTTGCCCTGTTGAAGGCGGGCACGCTCACCGTCGCCAATGCCAGAACGCTGACCTCGCCGCAGCTGCCCTTCATCTACACCGGCACGGTTACGCAAACCGGCAACACGCTGAACTTCGCCTACCAGCGCAAGAACGCCTCGGCTCTCAACCTGTCGCGCAACGCGACCGCATTGTTCGAGCCGGCGATCAACGCCACCGTGAACGATGCGCCCTTTGGTGCTGCCTTGCTGAACCTCACCAGCGAGGCCGCGGTGCAGACCGCGATGGAGCGGCTCTATCCGGTCACGCTGGTCGGCACCACCACCGTGGTGGCGCAAACCTTGACCAACCAATCGATCAATGCGGTCGGCGAGCATCAACGCCTGCTCACCGAGCAGAACGATCCGGGCCATGACGGCATGAATTGGTGGGGTCAGGAAATCTACAACAATACGCGCCAGGGCGCGGTGGCCGACGTGCCGGGCGACAACCAGATCATCGAAGGCTTCGCCTTCGGCACCGATTCCGCGGTGTCCAACAACACGCGGCTCGGCGGGGCGCTCAACTGGGCGGCCAGCAGCGCGCAAGGCGAGAATCCGGGGCAGGAGCGCGTCTACGGCACCTGGATCATGCCGACGATCTACGGCAATTATCGCGACGACAATTACTTCTTCAACACGCAGGGCTCCATCGGCTTCGCCTCGATCAGCAGCAATCGCCGCATCAAGATCGACACGCTGATCCGCACCGCCAAGGGCAATTGGGACGAGTATCTCGGCTCGGCCGGTCTTTCCACCGGCTACGTCGCATCGGCGGGCTCCTTCAGCGCCATCCCGCGCATCGATCTCCAAGGTCTGCTCGATCACGGCGGCGCCTATGCGGAATCGGGCGCAGTGGGTGAAGATCTGTCGGTCGACTCGCGTGACGCGTTCAGCATCACCGGCTTCGCGGGCGTTTCGCTGCTCGACAACATCGACATGGGTGACAACGACTTCCTGGTGCCGGAAGTGCGCGGCGGCTATGGCTACGATCTGCTGCACGCGGATCGCAAGGCCACCGGCTCGTTCTCGGCCATCGCAAGCAATGCCGGCAACTTCAACCTGTCGGCGCAGGACCCTTCGTCCTCACGTCTGCTCGGCGGCGGCTCGGTGAGCTACCGTTCGGCCAACTGGGCTCTGCACTTCAATTACGATTTCGAAGACGGCAAAGGCACGATGGTCCATTCGGGCACGATCAGCATCGACGGCTATTTATAAGCCTGTCCACTTCTTCAATAAAAAAAGGGCCGGAGGAAACTCCGGCCCTTTTTTATTGCCTGAAGCTTGTCTCAAATCACCGCCGGATAACTGCCGCCATCGAGATGGATGTTCATGCCGGAAATGTATCCGGCATATTGGCTGCACAGGAACGCGCAGGTCGCGCCAAATTCTTCCGGCCGCCCCAAACGCTTCGCCGCGATGCTCTCGGGCTGCTTGGCGCGCGCCTGCTCGTACGTGATGTTCTCGCGCTTGGCCTGCGCCTTCGCCATCTGCACTTGGCGGTCTGTGTCGATGCGCTCGGGCAGCAGATTGTTGATGGTGACGTTGTCCTTCACCACCGCCAGCGATTGGCCTTTCGCCGCCACCGTCAGCCCGCCGCGCGCGGCCGATGACAGCGCCATATGCGGGCGCGGCGTCGTCACCATCGCGGAGGTGATGTTGATGATGCGGCCGAATTTGCGCGCGCGCATGCCCGGCAGCACGGCTTTGATCAGCATCAGGGGCGCGATCATGTTGCCCTTCAACGCCTCGATCCAAATGTCCTCGTCGATCTCCTGAAACGCCAGCGGATCGGGCCCGGCATTGTTGTTCACCAGAATGTCGGCGTCAGGGCAGGCGGCGATCAACGCCGCGCGGCCCTCTTTGGTGGTGATGTCCGCCACCACGTGATGCACCTTCGATGTCACGCTCGCGCCGAGCGCTTTCGCCGCCGTCTCCAGCTTGTCGGCGTTGCGGGCGTTCAGCCACACTTCCACGCCCTCTTGCGCCAGCGCGGTGGCGCAAGCGAGGCCCAGCCCCTGGCTCGACGCGCAAACGAGGGCCTTCTTCCCCGCGATCCCCAAATCCATAGCTCTCTCCCTGTTTTGCCGCGACCATCCCATTCGTTCTGCGCGCAATCAATTCCCCCTCCGTCACCACACGCGTGACACCTCCCCCGTAACCGGGGGAGGAAA
>CAIYRG010000341.1 GCA_903928515.1 uncultured Alphaproteobacteria bacterium
GCACCGTTTCGCGGGTGAAGGTGTTGGTTTGGCGGGGACGTTTGGGCAAAGCGATATCCTAAAGATACGCGAATCTGTGGTCCGTCATTCTAACGGCTAAACAGGGTCCCAGGTCCGGCGGGCTATCCGTTTCGCGTTTTCTGGAGCCGGTGTAAACTGCTAAAAACGGGGGGCATGAGCTTGAGTCACCGCATCGCGGCTTCGCTGCTGGCTGCTGCTTTCGCGCTTTTGCTTCAGGGCGCGAGCGTGCCGGAGCCCGTCCGGGCTCCGCTTCAAACATTCCGCGACTGTTCGGACTGCCCGGAGCTTGTTCTCATTCCCAGGGGCGAGTTCCAGATGGGTTCGCCTGCCGGTGGCCCGAAACGGCCAGTCGATGAGACGCCTCAGCATCATGTGACGATCGCCAAAGCCTTTGCGATTGGCAAATTCAAAGTCACGCGCGGCCAATATGCGCGGTTCGTTTCAGAGACGCATTACGATGCCACCAAAGGCGGCTGCGCGGGGTTGTTGCCCGGTAAGGACTACACCGACGATCCCAAACAGAATTGGCAAAACCCCGGCTGGCGGCAAACGGATCAGCATCCGGTGATTTGTATGGGGTGGCAGGATGCGGTCGCCTACCTAGATTGGCTGTCGAAGAAGACGGGCCAGCATTACAGGCTGCCTTCGGAAGCCGAGTGGGAATATGCAGCGCGCGCCGGAACCAGGAGCGAATATTGGTTCGGCGACGATGTGAACGCGGGCTGCATCTTCCAGAACGCGTCCGATCTTGACGCCAAGTCGATTTATCCGAGTTGGGAAGCCGCGCAGTGCCACGATGGCTTCGCGCAATCCGCGCCCGTCGGGCACTATAAGCCCAATGCGTTTGGCCTATACGACATGGCCGGAAACGCCTGGGAGCTTCTCGCGGATTGCTTCCACCAGACTTACGATGGCGCGCCCATCGATGGCAGCGCATGGGTCGCCGAGCTAAACCCCGGCGATTGTCACAACCACATGCGGCGCGGCGGATCGTGGGATCATTTCACCTGGATCACGCGCTCGGCCACACGGCTATCGGATGAAGTGGATGTGCATTTTCGAAAAGCCAATACCGGTTTTCGCGTGGCGCGCGATCTATAAAAAGTAAGGCAAGGGAACCGATGAAAAAAATTTCCATCATGTTGGCTGCGCTTGCGCTGTTGGCGTTCGCACCCCACGCCGATGCGGCATTCACTGTCAGCAAGAGCTTCAAAGATTGTTCGGGTTGCCCTGAGATGCTGGTGATCCCCGCCGGCAAATTCACCATGGGCTCGCCGAAGACCGACAAGGATCACAAGCCCGCCGAAGAGCCCATGCACGAGGTCATTTTCGCCAAATCCTTCGCGCTGGGAAAATTCGAAGTCACGGTCGGCCAGTTCCGCAAATTTGTCGAAGAGACCAAATACGATGCCAAGACTGGCGGTTGTGACGGCTTGCGCGGCTTCGCCGACTACAAACCCAATCCGAACGACAATTGGACCAGCCCTGGTTGGCCGCAAGGTGCCGATCATCCCGTCGTCTGCATGTCATTCAACGATGCGATGGCCTATGTGAACTGGCTCGCTAAGAAAACCGGAAAGCCCTATCGGCTCGCCTCCGAATCCGAGTGGGAATATGCCTATCGCGCGGGCACGCAGACCGCCTATTGGTTCGGCGACGATGTGAACACCGGCTGCGCTTCCGAAAACGGCGCCGATCTCGATGCCAAGAAGATCTTCCCCGATTGGGTGACATCGCAATGCCATGACGGCTATCCGATGTCGGCACCTGTGGGGCATTACAAGCCGAACGCCTTCGGCCTGTACGATATGGCCGGCAATGCTTGGGAGCTGGTGGCCGATTGCCGCCATGAGAATTACGTGGGTGCACCCGCCGATGGCAGCCCGTGGGTCACGGAAGTCAAACAAGGCGATTGCAAGAATCACGTTCGTCGCGGCGGCTCTTGGGATCATTTCACCTGGATCACCCGCGCCGCCACGCGTTTGGGCGATGCAGTGGACTATCGTAAGGCCAACACCGGTTTTCGCGTGGCCCGCGATAACTAAAATTTTCGCGCGCCTTTAACGCTTCGCTTACCGTCGCTTTAGGAACGCCCCGCCGCGGCGGTGTTTATGAATGCGCCCTTAACCTCAAGCGCCATAATGGCGGGAGACGTCAGAGGGGCTGGGCCAGATGTTGCGTTCCAAGTGTGGGTTGAAGTTTGGCTGCTTGGCGTTTATGGCGGCATTTGCCGCAGCGAGCCTGGGCGCGCCAGCGATGGCGGACAGTGCAAAGCCGGTGGCAGCGAAGGCACCGGACGCGCATCCGGCGTTGTGGAAGATCGAGAACGGCAAGAGCACTGTCTATCTGCTCGGCTCCATTCACGTGCTGCCGCAGAATTATCAATGGCACACACCGGCGATCGACAAGGCCATCGACTCCGCAGACGATTTTTCTTTTGAGGCCTCGCTCAGTCACGATCTGTCGGAGATCACCTATTTCTACGACAAGAACGGCTATCTGCCGCGCGGAAAAACCTTGCACAGCATGCTGTCGCCGGCCGGGCTGACGAAATACAAGCAGCTCATCTCCGACATGGGGATCGATTCCGACAAGGTCGATTATCTGCAACCCTGGTATGCGAGCGAGTTGATCTCTGGGGCATATGGTGCGCGCCATTCCAACATCAAACTCGTTTCCGGCGTCGACGTCAGCCTGATGAAATACGCCATCGAGCATAAGAAGAAGATGAGCTACCTGGAGACTGTGCAGGAGCATTGGGGCATCTTGCCCACCATCGACCAGGGCCAGGAAATCGAGGCCTTCGAGAAGAATCTGAACAATCTCGATTCTGATACAAAGAAGATCGAGCCGATGATCGCCGCTTGGGCGCAAGGCGACCTCACCAAGGTGGTGGAGATGAGCAGCGATCAGGATGCGGTCGAGAAGAACGCACTGCTCTTCAACCGCAACGCCAAATGGATTCCCGAAATCGAGGCGATGCTGAAGGATGGCAAGACCCATCTGGTCACTGCCGGTGTCGCGCATTTTTCCGGCAAGAACAGCGTGGTGGAAAAGCTCTGCGGCAAAGGGTGGAACGTAGAGCGCGTCCAGACGGGCTCCGTGGCGCCGCCGAAGGCCTGCGATATCAATTCCATGCTGCGCATGACCTCGCTCAGATAGCCATCGCGCACCGCACTTGGGCCTTGCTATGCTTCCCCCAAACCGGGGGAGGCGGGCATGGCCGACATCAAGGAAACCATCGACGAATTGGTGGCGGCGAACCGCATCCTCGCCAACGAAGGCGTGGTCGATGCCTTCGGCCATATCAGCGCGCGCCATCCCGACCGCCCGGATCGTTTCTTCCTGTCGTGCTCGCGCTCGCCGGAATTGGTCTCGGCCGACGACATCATGGAATTCACGCTCGAAGGCGAGCCGGTGGATGCGAAAGGCCGACGGCCCTATCTCGAACGCTTCATCCACGGCGCGGTGTTTGAGTCCCGCCCTGACGTGCGCTCTGTCGTGCATTGCCACAGCCCCACGGTCATTCCCTTCGGCGTCACGGGCGAGAAGCTGCGGCCGATCATGCACAATGGCGGCTGCCTCGGGCATGACGTGCCGGTGTGGGATGTGGACGACAAATTCGGGTCCACCAACCTGCTTGTCATCAACATGGAGATGGGCCGCGATCTTGCGAAGACCATCGGCAACAACACCGTCGCACTGATGCGCGGCCACGGCGCCGCCATAGCCGCGCCTTCCGTGCGACGCGCGGTGTTCATCGCGATCTATCTGGAATTGAACGCCGAGCTGCAGATGAAGGCGATGCAGATCAAAGGTGCAAAGCCGATCAAGTTCCTGACGGACGGGGAGATCGAAGTGACCTCCAAGATGATACTCGGCAATCTCGGCGGCTCGTCGGATCGCGCCTGGGAATATTGGTGCCGCCGGGCAGGGGTGTGAAGTGAGATACCGAACGTATGCCGTAGGGCTTGTGTTTATAAGTATGGCTTCTGCGGCGTGTTCGACACGTCTTTCAGGGGACATGTCTATTTTGTCTCCGTCGCTTGAAGACATGAAGAATGCGCATTGCATCATGACGGTGCTTCGCGCAACCAAAGGGGTGGTGTCGACGATCGTTGGTACGGACAGCCCTCACATTTCGGATGAAGGGCATGTCTATATCGGCTTCCAATACGCCGCTTCGGCTTCTCAGGATGCGCAACCGTATTGGGGTTTGTTAGCGTCGCGCGGATCGACGACCAGTTTCGGATCGTTGATGCCTTCTCCGGCGGACGAGGTCTTTGCCAAGAGACTGCAAGAAAAGTGCGGTATTCGATATGGCCGTTATGACCCCGACGGGCCGGATGGAAACTATCTCGAGTAGGTGGAATTTCCGTGAAGTTCTCTGATGTTTTCGTGACCACCTTCGTTTTATGTGTGGGATTGTCAGCCTGCGTCAGTCGCGATCTGTCGGCGAATGATCGCAATGCCGCGCAATGCGTGGTCATGGTGCTGCAGAAAACGGCGGGCGTCAGCAAAGTCGAGATGAGCGCGTCATGGCTCAACGGGGCCTATCATCCCGTCATCCGATACATTTACACGCCACCGTCGGGTGAAGCGGTGCAGCGCATTGGCGACGTGCTCGAACAGCGCGATGAAACCGGGCGCTGGCAATTTGCTTACAGCGAAGATCGTTCGGCCACGCAGTTGCCGACGGATTTCAACGATCGCCTGAAAGCCACGTGCGGCATGCCGTATGTGATCGGCCTGCGCGACGCGCCACTTTAGCCCTTCTTTTCACCTCTCCCCCTGAGGGAGAGGTCGACGCGCCAAAAGGCGCGTCGGGTGAGGGGAGCTGTCTCAGGCGGAACGTTTGATCGGCGTAGTTTAACTCCCACCCGAAGCGCTAACGCGCTCCGACACTCTCCCAAGGGAGAGTGAAACAAGCGGGATTATTATTCCGCTGCCGCTTTCTTCGCGGGCTTGGCTTTGGGCTTCGCTTTGGCTTTTGCCTTGGCCTTCGGCTTTGCGGGCTTCGCTTTCGCAGCGCCGTCAGCAGCCACGGCCTTCTTCGCCGGAGCAGCCTTCTTGGCGACCTTCTTCTTTTTCACCGGCCGCTTGGCTTCGCGCGCGGCGAGAAGCGCCAACGCTTCGTCAATCGTCACCGACATGGGATCGGAATCCTGCGGGATCGTCGCGTTCACGGTGCCGTCGGTGACGTAAGGCCCGTAGCGGCCCTTCATCACCTTGATGAGTTCCTCGCCATTCGGGCGCTTGCCGAGATCCTTCAATGGCTCCGCACCTCGGCGCCGTCCGGGGCCCGCCGCTTTGCGTTCCGCGATCAGCGTCACGGCATGGTTTAAGCCGATGGTGAACACATCATCGGGACCGTCGAGCGAGGCATAGGTGCCATCCAGATTCACATACGGCCCGAAGCGGCCGAAGCCCGCGACAATGGGCTTGCCGCTTTCCGGATCTATGCCGACTTCGCGCGGCAATTTCAAAAGCCGCAGCGCCTTTTCCAGATCGATGGTTTCGGGCGTCGAGAAGGCTTTGGGAATGCTGGAGCGTTTGGGCTTTTCGTCCGAGCCTTTTTCCGGCTCGCCCAATTGCACATAAGGCCCGAAGCGGCCGATTTTCAACGAGACGTCCAACCCGGTGTCCGGATCGGTGCCGAGCAGGCGCGGGCCCGCACTGCCGTCGCCGTCGCCACGGCCCATCTGCCGCGTGTAATTGCATTCGGGATAATTCGAACAGCCGATGAAGGCGCCGAAGCGGCCGAGCTTCAAATTCAACCGGCCAGTGCCGCAAGACGGGCAGACGCGCGGATCGCCGCCATCGGCGGTTTCCGGGAACATATGCGGCCCGAGAATTTCGTCCAGAGCATCGATCACTTGCGTGATCTTCAGTTCCTTGGTCTCGCCCACCGCGCCTGAGAACTTTTCCCAGAAATCGCGCAGCAATTGCTTCCACGCCAATTCGCCGGCCGACACACGGTCGAGCTGCTCTTCCAGATCGGCCGTGAAATCGTATTCCACGTAGCGGCGGAAGAAGGTGGAGAGGAACGCGGTGACGACGCGGCCCTTCGATTCCGGGATGAAGCGGTTGCGGTCCATGCGCACATAGGCGCGGTCGCGCAGCACCGACAGGATGGTGGCATAGGTGGAAGGCCGCCCAATGCTCAGCTCTTCCATTTTCTTCACGAGGCTCGCTTCGGAATAGCGCGGCGGCGGCTCGGTGAAATGCTGTTCCGGCTTTACATCGGAAATCGCAGCGCCATCGCCCTTTGTCATTGCGGGCAGGCGCGCACTTTCTTCGTCGCCTTCGTCGTCCCGGCCTTCTTGATAGAGCGTGAGGAAGCCGTCGAACAACGTCACCGTGCCGGTGGCGCGCAACACCGTGCGGCCATCGCTCGCAGCGATGTCCACCGTGGTGCGTTCCTGCTCGGAAGATTCCATTTGCGAGGCGAGCGCGCGCTTCCAGATCAATTCATAAAGCTTTGCCTGCTCGTCATTGAGATGGCGCTTCATCTGGTCTGGTGCGTGGGTGAAGCTCGTCGGGCGGATGGCTTCGTGCGCTTCCTGCGCGTTCTTCGCCTTGCTCGTATAGATGCGCGCGGCTTGCGGCAGATAGCGCGGTCCGTAATTCTTCGGAATGACGTTACGGGCTTCGGCGATGGCTTCGGGCGCCATCTGCACGCCATCGGTACGCATGTAGGTAATGAGGCCGACTGTCTCGCCGC
>CAIYRG010000342.1 GCA_903928515.1 uncultured Alphaproteobacteria bacterium
CAGCCAAACCGAGTAACTATTGACCACGGCGAGATGACCATCGCCCCAGCGCGGATTAGTCAATAGATCATCCCACTGTTGGGGGAGGTCGCTTACATTCGTTATCTACCGCGTTCGAACGTACTGATGTGCCGCAGAATATGAACAGCAACATTATTGCCGACGTAAGTATTCTGTTTGAAGAATCAGACATCAGCTTCTCCCTGTTGCGACTTCTTGTTCTAGACTCTGATTTTTAGCGTTACCTTGTTGTCGAAAGCTCCTGTACTAGACTGAAATCCTCTTTGCTGTTTAAACGGATGAACGCCTCTTCGTGTGGACCGTTACTTTCCACCACCCTGTAATTGACCCCAAGACAGATTCCAGAGTTCCAATAGCTTTGCGTGCTCCCCGGTCAGCGCTTCTTCAGTTCGGACTGCATAATTGCGATTGAGCAATTGGTCTGGGAAACCAATAAACTCTGGTCGTTGTAGATCTTTATGGATGGGTGCCGCACCGAGTGCTGCATGTAGTGAAATTTGTCCTTCCTTAGAGAGCACCCAATTCACAAGAATTTTTGAAGCGTTAATGTGCGGATTGCCTTTCAGTATCGACATGCGCGGTTCCGATGTCGGCACGGGATCAGGGCAATGAAAAGCAACAGGGGCACCCTTCTTCATCAAGCTGGCAACGCGATAGTCCGAGGCAGGAATGGACATCTTCAGTTCGCCTGCCGCGACCAACGACACAAGAGCACTCGCGCCTTCCCTGCGCGCCTGCGGTTTGACCGTATTGAAGAAACGCTGAATGTAATCGGCGACGTACTGATCGCCATTGGTCGTCCACAACGGCAGCAACCATAACTGCGGTATGTTGCCGACCCCAATGACCCCATTGCGCCAAACCGGATTGGAAAGAATATCCTCCCATTTCTTGGGAAGGTCTTCTTTCTTAACAAGATTGGTGTTGTAGGACGTGCAATAGAACTGGCGATGATATGCGACCCAGAGCCCATCAGTGCTCCTCGTCGAATCTGTCAGGTTGGCGTAGCCGGGGAGGTCACGCATATCGTCCAGCGCATTTGCTTCGACGAAAAGACTGTAGGCACCGCTGTAACTGCTAATAACATCCGACAAATACCTGCCTTCTTTAAAGGCAACGATCATCCCCATCTCGCGCTGTTGCGCGGTACCTCTTGAATAAGCAACCTTGATAAAGGGATATCGCTCCTGAAATGGAGTCAGGAGATTTTTTACCTCATTGGGCGAGAGCGTAGAGCTGAGGCGCACCGTCCCTTCGCCACGCGCGCCATCAAGCCATGCCCGCGGGACGGCCAGTTCTCGGTCAAGCCCGTCGAGGATCGAAGGATCGAGCTTGGAATCGGCGATCAGCTTCTGTGTTGCCTGGGGCAAATCGGCTGCACTGAGGGGAGCATTCTCCCACCAAGCGAATATCGCGATCAGCCAGAAACAAAATACTAGCGCGGCATTTTTTTGGAACTTCATGCGCCCCCCAGTCAGCCCCCTTTTAAATGATGTCCTTTGAAGCCCCTTATTCTGCTGCCTTGGGGAAGAAGCCTACGATCATCATCTCTTTTGGGCGCTTCCACTGCTTGATGGGTTTGCCGCTCTGAAGGGCAGAAATCTCGCGTTCATAAATCTGGCGAAGCTTAATCACAGCCATATCCGATCGGCCCAATTGCTCATTCTCCCGATCGTTGTGAATCCGTCCCTGTCCTGCCGTTGCAATGCTATCCTGGATGTGGAACAGCCGAGGATGATAGGGATCAACGTCTTTAATGCGCATCCTACCATCGAGAATCGCATCAATAATTTCTTGGGCAGGCGGATAGCTTTTCGGATCGAAATCCTCGCGCGGCTTGTTACGCGATACGATGAAACTGTAGGTCGTCTCATCATTCATAGGTACGCGCCAACCGAGATGGGGAGCCCAGTTGTCGAGTTCAGTTGCCGGCGGCGGTGATGTCAGGCTGACATTCGGCATAATGAAGTATTTCCGCCGTACATCTTTCTTTCCGCCACGGTCCCGCGTCGTCAATCGCAAGATGCCGTAATCGGTCTCCTGGGCATCAAAGCCTTCGGGAAGAACACTAAATTCATTGGTCAGGCCAGCCGAACGCCGATGCACAAAATGCACATGCGCCTCATCGAGGTCATTCTCGACGCGGACTAGATAATTGTGCCGAAGTTCGGTTCGTCGTGCTCTGATCGGGTAGCCGTTATCGTGCTCAAGTTCAGGAAACAGCGGAAATTCCGGCGCCTCTCCCTTACCCAAATACGCAAAAATGAGGCCCAGGTACTCGCGGACCGGATAGGACCGGATGCATACCTTGCTATTTTTGGTAATCCGCTCGGCGGGCTGCTCAAGACAACTTCCGTCAGGCGCGAATTTCCAGCCGTGGTAGAAGCAGCGCAAATCGTCGCCTTCTATCGAACCGGTCGATAATTGCGTCTTTCTGTGCGGGCAACGATCCTCGACGAGATGCGGCTCTCCCCCTTCGCCCCGATATAGGGTGAAGTGCTCGCCCATGATTTCGATACGTTTAGCCCAACCGGCCTGTAGGTCCTGTCCGACGTATACCGGCTGCCAGAAGCAGCGCAACCATTCACCTGCCGGATTTCCCCGTCCCACATGGACGATGTCTACTTTGCTGCCTGCCATTGTTGGTCTCCTGTCCGTACAGTAGTACGCCTTAGCGAAGTTATTTCGTCGTCACAGATTACTGTCGGCAAATTCTATTTCCATACACTGCCTAGCACTGCTCAGTAGCGAACTACTACGTCGGTTTGCTCACATCGCGAGTTGAGACTCGTTTCGCAAACCGCACTGCTAAATTCCCCAACAGAGAATCTCGGCGCAAATCTCGCTCAGAGAATCCAATTTTCGAGTCTCTAGGGCGACTTAAAAAATCCAATGATTCCGCAAGCCGCGGGAATATCGCGACTATCTGCGAGAGATAAGTTATTGATATAAAATAGAAATTTCACTGGCGGATGGGGCGGGATTCGAACCCGCGAGACGGTTTCCCGTCCACACGCTTTCCAGGCGTGCGCCTTCAACCACTCGGCCACCCATCCCAGGAGATTTTCGCGCCGGGACCATAGACGATGGCCCCTCGCCGCGCAATCGAATGGGGTCGGCTTTCGACCCCTGGGACCATTGATTTAACGAGGAAATCTTGCCGATTCCCTAACCCGAAAAAAGATCGGCCGGAGCGCGACAAGCGCGCCCCGGCCAGGTTCTAAACCGGTGCAGACGCCGGCTTACTTCGCGTTCGGATCGCGCAGGATCCAAAG
>CAIYRG010000343.1 GCA_903928515.1 uncultured Alphaproteobacteria bacterium
GCCGGATGAAGTCACGGGGCTTCTGAAACAGGTCTTCGCTTATTCGCAGGATGTCGTCGATCGCGCCAAGGAGGCACTCAGCAGGGCCAGCAAAGCCAATTAGGCCCTGTATCTATTTATCCCAGAGATGGACGCCGCCGGTGATGCCTGCATCATTTGACGATATCCGTACATTCGACGGCAGCTTGCCTGTGATTTTCTTGGCATTGCCGCCGCCAATATAAAGCGTGTCGTAATTAAGCAGTGTGTGGACGATTGCAATCATGTGGCGCACGCGTTGATTCCACTTCTTGCGATCGATGCGGCGTAGCGCGTCGTTGCCGAGGTACTCGTCATAAGTTTTATTGTCGTGGATCGGGTGATGGGCGAGTTCCATATGAGGTGCGAGCTTGCCGTCGGTAAAGATAGATGAACCGACACCAGTGCCCAATGTCAGCACGACTTCAAGACCTCGCCCTTTGATGGCGCCAAAACCCTGTACATCGGCATCGTTGAGCACTCTTGCCGGTTTCTTCAGTAGTTTGCTGACTCTTTCTGCGAGCGGGCAACGCTTCCAATGTTTGGTGTTGAAATGGGGTGCTGTGATGATGCATCCATCGCGGACGACGCCGGGGAAACCCATAGAAATGCGATCATAGGCGGGTAATGATCGCGCTATTTTCTGGATAATGGTGAGGAGATTGTTGGGGCGAAATGGATAGGGCGTTTTGACTCGGATGCGCTCGGCGACCATTTTGCCACGGCTATCGAGAATGGAGCCCTTGATCCCGGTACCGCCAATATCAATTGCCAACGTGCGTACCTTCGATGGACCGCGGTTGGTCGAAACTGTGTTTTTCTTCATCTTCTAATGATCTCGACGCCGTTGATATCGCCGATGACGATCATCGAAGCAACGCTTATGAAAAGCCCGGTCTCGACGACGCCAACAATGCTGACTATCTGTTTCTCAAGGGCAGATGCATCCGCTATTTCCGCAACGCCGCAATCGGCAATGTAGTTCCCCTCATCGGTAACGAAGGGAATGTCGTCGATTGTGCGAAGGTCTGGCTTGAAGCCCAGGCGTTCCAGCTTTTCGCACGTCGCTTGCCACCCGAAAGGCACGATTTCGACCGGCAGCGGTGTGCGCGAACCGAGACGCTCGACCATCTTGTTCGAATCGACGATGACGATCATTCGCTTGCTGGCGGCGGCTACGATCTTCTCACGTAACAGCGAACCGCCAAGGCCCTTTATGAGGTTGAGCGTCGGGCGCTCAACCTGGTCTGCGCCGTCGATGGTGAGGTCAATATGAGGATAAGTATCAAAATCGGTGAGCGGAATACCGAGATGCCGGGCAATATCGGCCGTCTTTTCAGAGGACGGAATGCCAACCATGTCTAGGCCATCGCCGATTCGTTTGGCCATGCCTTCAAGCGCGAACGTGACAGTGCTGCCAGTGCCGAGGCCCACCACCATACCGTTTTGAATTTCCTCGACAGCGCGTGATGCCGCTGCCCTCTTGAGGATGTCAGTTTCAGCACTGAAAGTCTTGATCAAGCCGTGCCCTCAGGAAACGCTGCCGTATCCGCGAAAACCCGTAGCATCCCTGCTGGTCGCACACGAGTGGCAGGCAGGGCACGATCACCTTGTCTAAAACTCTCCACGATTGCGCGCTTGCTCTCACCTTCTACCAAGAAGGCTACTTCCCGGCTGCTGTTGAGCGCTGGATAGGTCAGCGTTATGCGCGGTCCCAATTCTGAATCGGAGACTGGAGCGACCCAGCGTGTCTGCTCCTGCAAGGCGATCGAGCCGGGAAAGAGCGAAGCGGTATGGCCATCGGGGCCAAGACCCAGCAGGGTCACATCAAAGATCGGTCGAGCAGACTCGATCTTATCGCTGCCATAAAAAGATTTGATGTCACGCTCGTAACGGGCTGCAGCTTCAGTGAGGCTGATGCCATCGCAGACAACGCGGTGGATATTTGCTTCTGGAATGGGTGCTTTCGCCAGCATCGCCTCCCGCACCATCCGGTAGTTGCTCTGTGGATCGTCAGCCGAGACGAAGCGTTCGTCGCCCCAGAACCAATGGATGCGCTCCCAGGGTAAAGCTTCCAGATAAGGAGAGGCTGCCAATCGCTGATAGAGCCGCTTCGGCGTTGTGCCACCCGAAAGCGCAACGGCAAACGTACCGTTCTTGGCATGGGCCAGATCGAGAAGCCATGTCGCAACCCTGTGCGATAAGGCTTCGGCATCTGGAGAGGTGCCAAAAACGATACC
>CAIYRG010000344.1 GCA_903928515.1 uncultured Alphaproteobacteria bacterium
CAGCAATCTTTGCGGGCGCCGGTGCTGCGACCTTCTTCGCGGGTCTCGGCCTTGCGGGCGCCGACGAACCCATCCTGACCTTGGAGCCCCTGGCCGCCGCAACCGCTGTGCTGTTTCTCGCAGCCTTTGGCCTGAGCCGTTCCATTCCGCTGGCGCTGTACGCCGCCCTGGCCTGCCTGCTGACGGCGCTCTGGCCTATGGGATTGCTGGCACTGACCGGGCTGGTGCATTTGGCCGATATCCGGGCATGCGCCTATCTGATGAGCGCAATCGCCGCCGTGGCGCTATTGCGGCAGGTGATGGCGAATGCCGGTGAGTTGGGACGCGGCATGGAAGCGGTTGCCGCCGCGCGCGCCGCGCGCACGCCCAGCCTGCGCGCCGGTGCAGGCGCGCTGATCGTGGGCGCGGCCGGAGGCGTGATCCTGGCGCCGGATTCCTGGACGCGTATCGCCGCCGGCGCAATGGGCTTGGGCGGAGAACTCGCCTTTCTGCTTTTGAGCGCCATCGTTCTGCCCGCGCTGCTCGCCAATTTCGCGCCCAAAGAAGCTTCGATTGCGCAAGCCAATCGCGGCCGGGAATGGTTTGAAGACAAGCTCGCGGCGCTGGCCGTGATCGCACGCCCGCGCTGGTCTTACGCGGCCATCGGCATCGCCGCCGTGCTGCTCGCGATCATCTATCTCGCCAATGGCGGGCGCGGCATCAACAGCGCGGTGTTGAGCTTCGCGTGGAGAATGAGCGGTGCGGCCTTGGTGCTGCTGCTGGCGCTCTCCGGTATTTGCGGCTGGACCGTGGCGCGCAATTGGCGCGCCTGTTTGGCCTGCGCCGCCACGCCGTTCTTCGCCGCACAGGCCGGAACCTGGTGCGCGGGCCAAACTACGATGCTGACGCCGCTGCAAGGCGATGCGGGGTTGATTGTCGAAATGGCGGCAAGCGGCGCCGGTGCTGTGATGCTGGCCGGCGCGGTGGCGTTCTACGGGCGGCTCGGCGACACGGTGGAAGCATCGCTGATGCGCGCCTTTAACGAGTTCGGAATCTGCATCGTGTTGTCGGCGATGGCTGTGATGATCGCCAGCCTGCTGGTGCTACCGCCGCCTCTGGCCTTGGCATTCGTAGTGGCGAGCGGCACGACGCTGATCGTGTCGTTTGCACTCGCGCCCGCAGGCCTTGCGGCGTTGCAGAGTCTCTTCCCGCCCTATCGTTCGGTGGAAGAACTCTACGGCCGCGGCTAGTTCTTATCCATCATCGAGCCGACGATGGCGTGCAGATCGGAATCGGTCTCGCGCCAACGGTCGAGATGCACGCGCTTGTAGCGGTAACTGAACGACAGGCCGGCCACGAGCGGCATCTCGCGCAGACATGAGGGCGACGGTGCAACCGGACTCACGATCGTGCAGCGGAGCATCACGGGGCCATTCTCGGTTTGGCCCACGAACAAATCCTCGTTGTGGTAGCCGCTCTCCGGTTTGAAATTGTATTGGGTGAGACCATAGGGCCCCGGCTTGCCGTTGGCGTCGATGAAAAGCGGTTTGTAGATGCGGTCGAACCGTTCCTGTTCGGGAAGCGTGGTGCGGTCGGCGCGGATCAGTATGTTCAGGCCCCGAGAATCTTTGGCGTTGGAGGCGAAAGCTTCCGCTTCATCGAGCGTGTATCCGGCCAAATCGGGCAGCAGCAATTCCAACGTGATCTCGGGACGCACGCCGCCTTTACGCGCGCTGGCATAGGGAAGATAGCTGCCGGGGATATGGAATTTTTGGCCGCCGACACTGAGCGCGATAAGCGTTGTGGCATCGGTCGGCGCGGGCTGCTCTTCGACCAGCTCCGGCGCGCTGGGCGCCAGATAGAGCACCAGAATGCCCGCCGACAGCGCGGCCGTCAGCACGAACACGGCAAGCGGGATCAGCCAGCCGGAACGCTGTCGCGCGCGGGTGCCGCCCAGATTGGTGCCGAATTCGTCGCCTCTGCGGCTCATGCCGGTTTGGATGCCTTGGGTTAAACATGTCCGTGACGGGGGCGCTTTCTACCACGCCTGAGGGACTGGAAAACCCCAAAGGATTCTCGTGTTCTGTTTCGAGCCAGGCGTTCGCTTTCGCAAATGACACCGGGTCCATCCGCCTCCCGCGCCCGCGAAGAGGGCCGTGTTCTGCCCCGTTTCGGCACAAAACGAAGGGCACGCTCCCTGCACAAGTGATCAGGCCATTGCTGGGGCGCAATATGAAAGACATTTGGCTGATCCTTTTCGCTATCGCGACCGGTTTTACCGCGTCGGGCATCATGGCGAATCTCTATCGTGTGCTGGGCTTCAAAGCCGAGACGCGGAACGAACGCATCTTGCGCGCCGTCGTGCTGGTGATCGCCGGGCCTTGCGTCCTGGTGGAGAACGCGGTGTCGGGCGTGCTCGCGAAACGCTGGAAGTATATGCAGTTCTGGACCGCCGCAGCGGGCGCCGCGTATTGGAGCTTGGCGATTGGCTTGTTCGTGTTGGAGATGGCGTTGAAGATGTGAGACGCCGCTCGCATCATTCTTGGCGCGGCTGTGCCGCGCGGGGCGGCTTGTTCGTGTTGGAGATGGCGTTGAAGACGTAAGACGCCCGCATCATTCTTGGCGCGGCTGTGCCGCGCGGGGGAAGATGTAAGAGCGAAGCGCCGCTTAACGACGCCTCGCTCTCATCATTTCACAGAACCGTGAGCATGCCCGCGACAAGCGGATGGCGCACGATGTCGACATCAGCCAAGCGCACAACCTTCACGCCTTCGACCGCATCGAGCCTGCCTGCGATATCGCGCAAGCCCGAAATGCCCGGCAGCAGATCCGATTGATCCGGATCGCCCGTCAGCACCATCGTCGAACGCCAGCCCAAACGCGTGAGCAGCATCTTGATCTGCCCATACGTGCAGTTTTGCGCTTCGTCGATCACGACGAAAGCATCACTCAACGTGCGGCCGCGCATATACGCCACCGGCGCGATTTCGATCACGCCTTCGGCGAGTAGCGCTTTCAGTCTTTTGTTGCCCAGACGCTCGGTGAGCGCGTCGTAAAGCGGACGCAAGTAAGGCGCGAGCTTGTCGCCCACATCACCCGGCAAGAAGCCCAGGCTTTCGCCCGCTTCCACCGCGGGACGCGACAACATGATCCGGGTGACGCGACCGGCTTCGAGCGCCTCCACGGCTTTGGCGATGGCAAGATAGGTTTTTCCGGTACCAGCGGGGCCAAGCGCCACCACCACGGAGAGTTCGTCGATGGCGTCCATGAGTTCCTGCTGCACAGGGCTCATCGCGCGAATGTTCTTCACATATTTGCGATCTCGGGTTTCCGGCTCGAGCGGGTTCCAACCGCTGGAGGGCGATGGAAACAGGGCATGCACGTTGCCCGATTGAGACTCGGAGGATTGATCGCGAAACTTATGACGTACCGGACGCTTGGCCATGGGACCCCTCGTGTGCCGAATGAGATACTGGGACTGGTGTGCAGGAAAGGGTTGCGCAGGCGTGCAGCGAAGGCTCGCCCTGTGCGGCGTGGAGGAACGGTTTCGAAGGCCTAAGGCCAGTTGTCACCGAAGCGCCAATCCTTTGCGAATCACGCAACCTCTCTGACGCTAATCGCTTTTTCCAGTCGCGTCTCGCGCCATTGCGCGGTACACAAAACTGTGATGCGACAAGGCTTTCTAGCGCACTGGCTCGCACACGCACGCCGCCTAAAATTTCAGCGTTGGCGCGGAGCGAGTGCCTAACCTATGTTCAATTCCCGATGTGTGGAGTGAGAGACATGCCGATTTATGCGCTCGCCGATTGGCGCCCCGAACTGCCCGAAGACGGCCAATATTGGATCGCGCCGAACGCCACCGTAATCGGCCGCGTACGGATGAAAAAGAATGCCAGCATCTGGTGGGGCTGCGTGCTGCGCGCCGACAATGATTGGATCGAGATCGGCGAAGGCTCGAACATCCAGGACGGCTCCGTGCTGCATGTCGATGCCGATTGCCCGATCCATGTCGGCACCAACGTCACCGTCGGCCATTCGGTGACGCTGCATGGCGCAACCGTGGGCGACAATTCGCTGATCGGCATGGGCGCAACCATTCTCTCCTACGCAAAAATCGGAAAGAATTCCGTGGTTGGCGCGGGCGCGCTCATTCCCGAGGGCAAGGAATATCCCGACAACTCACTGATCGTCGGCATGCCTGGCCGCGTGGTGCGCCCGATCAGCGAAAAGGAAATGGGCTACGTGATGCACGCCGGCCCACATTACGTGAACAACTGGCAGCGTTATGTGCGCGATCTCACGAAAATCGGTTGAGTTGGCCTTCTCGCAGCTTTCGTAACGCGCTTCGCGCGAACGAAAGCTAGCGTGGCAGCGCTACGTGCGCGATTTGAAAGAGATCAAATAACAAACCCGCAGTCATGGCCCGGCTTGACGTTTGCTTTTCTTGCAAGCGAAGCGAGCTAGAAAAGCTACGCTTCGCCGGGCCACCCAATGCGCGAGTGTCTGCGAGCGCACAACATGATGTTCGTTTGGATGGCCCGCTGTTGCGGGCCATGACAGGCGAGTGGATTATGAAGTTTTCTGCCAGACGCGGCGGATGCGGGCGTCACCCTCGGGACCGAAATTGAACCACGCGGCTTTGCCGCGCGTGGCGTCGATCACAAATAGCGAGTCGAGCTTGCCCAGCTCCTGCACCAAACGGTTGCGCACCGCGTTCACCGTGAGATCGGTGGACAAGCACCCAGATGTTGGGAAGCAGCCGGTAATTGGGCCCGAGCGATTCAATCGCCTTCTCCAGATTGCCGGCGGAGCGCGATTTCAAATCGACGACGACAGCAAAATGCGCGCGACCCAAATCCTTGTGCTCACCGAGAACCGGCGCGATCGGGCTGTGCGTGGGACTTTCGGCATGCAGCGGCGCATCCACGGGAATAGGTTCGGCAGCGACCGGTTTGGGCGGGAAGAAATCAAAAAATTCCGGTTCTTCATGGGCTTCGTGCCAGTCTTCACTGCCTTCGCGCGAGACAAGCGAATTCGGCACCAGGCGGCCCTCGTCCGCGAAGTTGCGCATCCGGTCTGAGGTGAAGGGACCGTAAGCCCGCCCCCCGACATTCATGCTCCAAGCGCCGATCATGATTGGCGCGAACTCCAATTGTGGCAATCGCTTGGAGTGTGCCGGGAAATGGTTACCGGTTTCTTGAAGAAAAACGCCTCCCGGAGGTCCGGGAGGCGTTTTGAGGCCGTTCTGCGAATAGGCCGCAGGGTTTAGTTCACGATTGCCCTAGTTCACGATAGCCCACGTGCCGTTCGGCTGCTGGCAGGCG
>CAIYRG010000345.1 GCA_903928515.1 uncultured Alphaproteobacteria bacterium
ATGCCGATGCCGGTCGTGTCCTGTTCCGCGGCACCGATACCGCAGAACTTCACGGCAAGGAGTTAATGGCATTTCGACGCACGGTGCAGATGGTATTCCAGGACCCGTTTGCGTCTTTGAATCCGCGTCTTTCGGTTGGGCGCATCGTTGTCGAGCCTTTGGTTATTCATGGCATCGGCGATGCTGCAGAACGGCAACGGCGTGTTGCCGAAGTATTGGAATCCGTGGGCTTGGCCAGTACCGATACCGGTCGCGCACCGCATGCCTTCTCCGGAGGCCAGCGTCAACGCATCGCCATCGCCCGTGCGCTGATCGCAAAACCGGAGATCATCATTCTCGACGAGCCATTATCGGCACTCGACGTAACCGTGCAGCGCCAGATTCTGGGTCTTCTCAATGATCTCAAGGCGCACCATCGTCTCGCTTACCTCTTCATCACCCATGATCTCGGCGTCGCGCGTGCGTTGTCGGACCGTGTCGCAGTGATGCATCATGGCCAAATAGTGGAAACCGGCCCGACGGAGACAATCTTCAAAACGCCTACCGATCCCTACACTCAGAGGCTGCTCGCCGCTATCCCCGCTCTAGGCGCGGGTCGCATCCGCGCGGGTAGTGCGTCATGAATCGCGGCCTCGCTCTCTTCGTCGGTTCCCGCTTGCTGCAGACGGCAGTCGTTCTGCTGCTAATGTCGTTTGCCGTCTATCTTCTCATCGGTTTGATGCCTGGCGATCCGATCGACCTTATGCTTGCCGGCGATCCACGTCTCACCCCGGACGACATCGTTCGCCTTCGCGCCGTTTATGGTCTCGATCAACCGTTGTGGGCACGCTACTCGGCCTGGTTTGGAAACGCGTTGTCGGGCGACCTTGGCTCATCGCGTCTCTATGCCCGACCGGTGCTCGACGTCATGGGTCCCTTTTTCCTCAACACCTGCATTCTGATGGGGGTGAGCTTTGTTCTTTCGGTTTTTCTTGCTGTGCCGCTTGGCGTCTGGGCCTCAAGGCGCCCGGGATCGCTTGTCGACCGCGCCGCCAACGCCTTCGCTTTTATTGGGATATCGATGCCGGTCTTCTGGCTTGGTTTGGCATTGATCATCCTTTTTTCTGTGTTGTTAAGCTGGCTACCCGCTTCCGGTACCGGCCGTAGCGGCGGCAACATGTTCGACACCGTTCGCCATCTCATGCTGCCCGTCATTACACTGACGCTTCATGAAACCGGCGTGCTGCTCCGTTACGTGCGCTCATCGATGATTGAAACCCTGCGGCAAGAATTCATCCGCGCCGCGCGAGCCAAGGGTGCGTCGGATGGCTGGATTCTATGGCGGCACGCATTACCTAACGCAATGTTGCCGGTCGTTACCATTATCGCGCTGTCGTTCGGTGGATTGTTCTCCGGCGCGCTCGTTACCGAGTCGATCTTCGCTTATCCCGGCATGGGCCGGATGATTTACGACTCCGTGATGGGCAACGATTACAACTTGGCATTAGCAGGTCTTTTGATCGCGACGATTTTAACGCTGCTTGCCAATCTTGCAGCCGATCTGCTCTACGCTTGGCTCGATCCCCGCATTCGCCTGGGTGACTCGCCATGACAATTCTCGATCGCTTCGGCCGTCAACGAGCCGCCCTAGCCAGCGCTATCTTCCTCTTAGCGTTGGCCGCGCTTGCAGCCGGGGCACCCTTCGTCGCTCATTTGCTCCATGCCGATATGAATGCAGTCGATTTATTGCATCGCTTCGCCGGCCCTTCGTTGACCCATCCATTAGGCACCGACGAGTTGGGCCGCGATGTGCTGGTTCGACTTCTTTATGGAGCGCAAGTCTCACTCACCGTCGGGTTAATCGGCGCTCTGGCAGCGTCGATTGTGGGGACAACAGTTGGCCTTGCCGCTGGATTGGCCGGCGGTCGTATCGACGGGATACTGATGCGATTCACAGATGGCGTCATTGCCTTGCCGTTGTTGCCGCTGTTGATCGTCCTTGCCGCGGCCGATCCGGCCAAGCTCGGGCTGCCCGAGGCGTTCTCACGCGCAAGCGAAGGTGGTCTTCTGCGCATAGGCTTGATCGTGGCTCTGGTCGGCTGGACTACCGTCGCCCGCCTGGTCCGCGGCGCGGCTCTTAGCCTGCGCGAACGCGAATTCGTTCTCGCAGCAATCGCTCAAGGCGCATCACGCCTCCGCATCGCATTTGTGCATATTCTTCCCAATGCCATTGGGCCGATTATCGCTTCCACCGCCCTTGCGGTCGGCAACGTCATCCTGATCGAATCGGTACTGAGCTTCCTCGGTCTCGGCATTCAGCCGCCGGCAGCAAGCTGGGGCAACATGCTGACCAATGCACAGGACATGATG
>CAIYRG010000346.1 GCA_903928515.1 uncultured Alphaproteobacteria bacterium
CGGCACTTTCGGTGCGAGTTCGAGCGTGTGCTCCAGATCGCCCACCGCCGCATCGACATCGCCCTGGCCCATGCGGACCGCGGCGAGTCGCGTCTGTAGCCCCACGTCGTTGGGCGCCAGAGCCTCGGCCCGCTGGCAATTCACGATCGCGTCCTTGGGCCGGTTGGCCGCGGCGTAGGCGCGGCCCAGAAGATCGTACGCTTCCGCGTCCGCCTTACCGGACTCGACGACCTTTGCCAGCGTGTCGATCACCTGATCCGGGCGGCGTTTGACGAACAAAATGCGCGCCAGAACCTTATAGGCGGCCAGATCGTTCGGTGCCTTCGCCAGGTACTTGCGCGATGCATCTTCCGCCGCCTCGTATTGGCCGAGCTGTTCCTTAACCACGGCCTGGAGAAAATAGGCTCGCGGAATCCGGTTCAGATAAGATTGAATCCGCTGCAAGCCATCGTCCGCGCCCTTGTAGTCCTTCGCCTGTGCCTTGATGACGGCATCGAGATACAAGGCTTGAATATTACCCTTGGTCCCCTTCAGCACGAGATCGACGTCCGCCCGGGCAACGTCGTTCTTACCCAGGGCCAGCGCCAGATCGGCGCGATCCAGATGCGCCTGCGTGATGGACGGTTGGTCGGCGATCAGCGCATCGAGCACCGCCAACGCACCGGCCGAATCCGCCTTCAGCCGCAGCAACTGCGCTTTCGCCAGCAATGCCTCCGACGATTTCGGCTGCGCGCCGATGGCACGGTCGATCTTCTCCTGCGCGCCGGTAAAATCGTTGCGCGACACCGCGAGGCGCGCGTCGGCCAGCAGCGGCTCCACCGCGTTGGGCGCCGCGGCTTCCGCGTCGGCAAAGGATTTCTGCGCGTCTTCCGGCAGCCGCAACCCGATCTGTGCGTAACCGCGCGCCACAAGGATGGCCGCGTCGAGCGTGCCGTCCTTCCCTTCGGGCTTCAGCTTCTCCAGCAATTCCGCGTTTTTGTTCTGCACCAGCAGCGCCTGCGCCAGCAGCGGTATTGCCTGATGCGGATCGTAGCCGCGATCGCGGGCCGCGATGGCCTCGCGTTCCGCCGCGACAGGGTCGCCCAGTTCGATCGCCACTTTGCCGAGCCAGTAATGCGCCTCGGCATTCTGGGGGTCGGCGCGAACGGCGTTGCGCAGATCGATCTGCGCCGATTTGAGATCGCCCTTCTTCAGAGACGCCCGTGCGTTCGACATATAATCGGCATGCGCCGCGATCGGCCAAAGGCCGCACCAGGCACCCATGACAATCCAGCCGAGAGACTTATAACGCATGAACATGCACCCCAATTGCTGTGTGAGCCGTACTTAAGCGGCACCATCGGCGCGCGTCAGGTCGCCGGCAACGATTTTATGTACTGGGAGGTCATGCGCCGCGCCGCAGATCGCGGCTACCGCCTGTTCGACTTCGGCCGCAGCAAGCTCGGCACCGGCGCCTATTCCTTCAAGCACAATTGGGGGTTCGAGCCCGCCCCACTGCACTACCGCTACAAGCTCGCACCCGGCGCTGTCATGCCCGACCACAACCCGCTGAACCCCAAATACGCGCTGTTCATCGCCGCCTGGAAACGCCTGCCGTTGGCCGTCGCGAACCGGATCGGCCCGCCGCTGGTACGCGGGCTGGGATGAAACCGCCACTGCTGTTCCTGATCCAGCGCCTGCCCTACCCGCCCACCAAAGGCGAGAAAATCCGCGCGCTGCGTATCTTCGCCTATCTGGCGCAGTGGTACGAGATGCATCTGGGCTGCCTGCTCGACGATCCCGCCGACGCCGAACACGTGCAAACCATGAGGGCGATGTGCGCCAGCATGCATGTCGCGCCATTGAACCGCCGGGTCGCGACGTTGCTGTGCCTGCGCGGTCTGCTGACCGGAGAGGCGCTGAGCGTCACCTATTTCAAGGATCGCGGTCTGGCCCGTTGGGTGCGCGATGTCATGGCGAACGTGAAGCCGGCGATGGTGTTTGTCTACTCGTCCAACATGGCACCCTACGTACTCGA
>CAIYRG010000347.1 GCA_903928515.1 uncultured Alphaproteobacteria bacterium
CGATATCGCCGCCGTCATTCGCGGTTGGCATCATGGCCGCATCCGCGCCACGCGAAGCCCACGCGCCCGCGAGTTGCTGACCAAACTTATCCCCAACCTTCTCGAAGCATTGGCCGCCACCGCCGATCCCGACGCCGCGTTCCTCTCTTTCGACCGCTTCTTTTCGGGCCTGCCCTCGGGGGTGGTCGTGCTGTCGCTGTTTCAGGCGCAACCGCCGCTGCTGAAACTGGTGGCGGAGATTTGCGGTTCTGCACCGCGTCTTGCGGCCTATCTCGGTCGTAATCCGGCGGTGCTCGATGCGCTCACCGATGCCGACTTCCTCGAACATCTCCCCGACGCGGACGCGCTGCATGCCGGCCTGGCCGATCTGCTCTCGCGCTTTCCAGGTTACGAATGGGCGCTCGATGCCGCGCGGCGCTTCGCGCGCGAGCAGAAGTTTCGCGTCGGCGTACATGTCATCCAGGGGCTTACGCCCGCAGAGGGCGCAGGAGCCGCCTACGCAGCCATCGCCGAAACGGTGATCCAGGGACTCCAGCTGGTGGTGGAAGCGGAGCTTGTGGCCGCGCACGGGCGTGTGGGAGGCGCTGGGTTCTGTGTGGTGGCGCAAGGCAAGCTCGGAGGTGCGGAGATGGCCGCCAACTCCGACCTCGATCTCGTTTTCGTCTATAGCCATGACGAAGGGGTGGCGGCCTCCGACGGCGCCAAGCCGCTCCCCGTGTCGCAATATTTCGCGCGCGCCGCCCAGCGCATGATCGCGGCCCTCACCGCGCAGACCGCCGAGGGCGCGCTCTACGAGGTCGACATGCGGCTTCGGCCCTCAGGCAACCAAGGTCCGGTGGCGGTGCGGCTCGAAACCTTCGCGCATTACCACCGCGAGGAGGCTTGGACCTGGGAGCGGATGGCGCTCACGCGCGCGCGCGTGCTCTCGGGCCCGCCGGAACTTCGTGCGGCCGTGGAATCGGCTGTCGCCGTCGCGCTCGCCAAGCCTGCCGATCCGGCGCAGCTTCGCGCCGATGCCCGCGCCATGCGCGAGAAGCTCGACGGCCAATTCCGCGCCGCCAACATTTGGGATGTGAAATTTTCACATGGCGGCCTCGTCGACATCGAGTTCCTGGCGCAGACGTTGCAGCTTCTCCATGCGCCCGAAGATGCGAGCGTGCTCGACCAGAACACGATCGCCGCGTTGGCGAAGCTGGCTGCCAAGGAAAAACTAGGCCGCGCCGATGCCGAGGCGCTGATAGCGGCCTCAGCCGAGCAGCAGGCGCTCAACCAGGCGCTGCGCATCGCCCTGGAAGGCCCATTCGATCCGGCATCCGCGACGCCGGGCCTCAAGCTGCTGCTGGCGCGCGTCGGCGGCGCGAACGATTTCGCGCAGCTGGATTCGCGCCTGAGGGACACCCAGACGCGCATCCGCGCGATCTTCGATCGCCTACTTCCAAATTAGAAGTCCGGCGCTCTAGCGTTTCTTCTTCGGCCCGTTGCGCTTTTTCGCCTTCGGCACGAGCCGCTGAATCCATTCCGGATAGGCGAAGCACGCAGCGTGGATGGCCGGGTTGTAATAGTCGGTCTTCAGCTTGGCGGCCGCGAACCGCTTCGCCGCGGCTTTGATGCCGGCAGGCGTGCCGAGGCTTTTGCCTTTGCCGGCCCAGGAGAGCGCCATGAAGCCGCCGATATAGGTCGGCACCACCGAGAGATAGAGCCCCGATTGCGGGAAGAAGCGCGCGAGTTCCGGCAACGCTTCGGTGATCTCCCAGGGCTGATAGAACGGCACGCCGGTCTGGAAGGTGGCGAAGCCGCCGGGCTTCAAGGCGCCGCGCACGCGGTCGTAGAACGTGTCGCCGAACAGCGCTTTGCCGGGGCCGACGGGGTCGGGGCGGTCGGCGACGATCAGGTCGAATCGATTCTTCTGCGCCGGGCGGCCGAGATATTCGAAGGCGTCGGCGATCTCGATTGTCAGGCGCTTGTCTTTGAAGGCGCGGGCGTTGATCTCGGCGAAATGCTGCTTGCAGAGTTCCACCACGCGGCCGTCGATATCGACCAGAACGACCTCTTTGACGCCTTTGTGCTTGAGTGCTTCGTCAGCGATGGACAGGTCGCCGCCGCCCACGATCATTACCCGAGCAGCCTTGCCGTGCTCCAGAATCGGCAGGTGCGTGAGCATCTCGGCGTAAGCCGATTCATCGCGCGTGGTGATCTGAACGATGTCGTCGAGCGTCATCACGCGCCCGTTCGACACGGTGTCGAAGATCTTAATCTGCTGATATTGGCTGCGTTCGTCGGCCAGCATGGTGGTCACTTCCATGCTCTGCGCGTAGCCTTTGTGAAGACGCTCCTGAAGCCATTTGCTTGCCATTGTGCTCACCTGTTTTCGCCGTGCTCGCGGCGTATACGGCGCTCGTTTCGCGCTGTCTACCGTGGTTTCTCGACAGTGAACGAGAGTGCAAGAAAGCACGGCGTGCCAGCGCGTTCAGCGTGCTCACGACGCGCGAAAGACTCTCGCGCGAAGCGTTGTGTGACAAGCGCTCGCGAGAATTTTGCCCCTGGGGTCAGAAAATTCTTGCATGGGGGGGCAATGCGCATATATTCCCGGCCGTTGTCCTCCTCGGAGGAAACAAAGCGGCGTGCAGCGGAATGACCTTCCGCCCGCCGCTTTCTTCTTGGCGGTGTGCCGCGCGGTTGCGGTGCGCTTTGTGTCAACCTTTGGAAGGGTAGGTGCCTGAATGGCTCGACTCGAACACGGATTGACGGCGATCAATGGAGCGCGTGCCCTCAAGGTGCGTACTCCGGCGAGGACCGTTCCGGTTCCTATTCCCGGAGGGAATGAGGACCCCAAAGATCACTTCATTACGCGTAATGGAGTGACCTATGCGGGCAGTCACCTGATTATCGATCTTTGGGAGGCTGAAGGCCTCGACGATCAAGCCCGTATCGAACGGGCGTTGACCGATGCGGTGGAAGCGGCGGGGGCAACTCTCCTCCACATCCATCTGCATAAGTTCGAAGACGGTGGCGGCATCAGTGGTGTTGCTGTGCTGGCGGAAAGCCATATCAGCGTCCACACATGGCCTGAACGCGGTTATGCCGCGTTCGACGTTTTTATGTGCGGAACGGCTGAACCCCGGAAAGCATTACCGGTGCTAAAGCAAGCTTTTGACCCAAAGCGCGTCGTGCTCGGTGAACATAAGCGCGGCGTTCTTTAAAGCCTGAGAACCGAATAGCGTTAACCATAAACGGGAACTGCAAAACCTTGCCGTTCCCGTTTTTGTTTCTGGCCCGCTTTTGCGTTCGGCCTGTATCCTCCCTTGGGTGCGGATTAACCGTGCCGAATCGCGTGCCAATTTGGCGCGTGCCTTGCAGCCTCTCGGATGAGTGTCCCGAGATGGCCCAAGAGTGGGTAGGCGTGAGCGTGGTTGAATCATTCGACGTCGCGATTATCGGTGCGGGGCCTGAAGGCCTTATCGCGGCGCATACGCTCGGCCGCGCCAATCTCAAAGTGCTGGTGCTGGAGAAATCCTCAATGCCCGGCGGTCGCGCTGCGACGCGCGAGTTTCATCCGGGCTTTCGCGCATCGCCTTACGCCGACGAGCTTCCCGCGATTCCTGACTTTCTCTTCCGCCGTCTCAATCCGGCACGCTTTGGCGCGGTGCTGACGCCGGCGCCGGTTTCGCTCTGTGTCTCCGATGCGGGCGCCAGCGTCTTGTTTGCCGATGCAGGCCGCATGGGCCGCAATTGGAGCGCGAGCGCGGGCTCGCGGCTACGCGGCTTGAAAGACGAACTTGCCGTCACGCAGCAAATAGCCGGGCGGCGCGTTCTGCCATCCATCGGACAGCGCCAGCGCCCCACCGCTGCGGGTGAAGATCGCGGTTTCACCAAAGCCAAGATCTTTCGATCCGGCGTTGGGCAGAAGCGATACCGGATCGAGCGGCATCACGATGTAACGCGCGGGCGCTTCTCTATCGGCGCGATAGACCAGTGTGAATGGCGACGAGCCGATGGCCGGATCGGAATAGGTTTCGATGCTTTTGGCCGAGAAGGCGCGTTGCAGCCTCGCGGGCGGTATCGGCTTAGCGGTGAGGGGATTGCCTTTGAGCGAAGAGATGATGCGCCCGGTGGCGTCCGCGAAGGCAATGTTCAGGATGCGGTCGTTCTCGCTGCCATTGACCATCTGCGCCGCGCTCTGCTCGTCGACGGCATCGACATAGGCCACGCCCACAGCGGACAGGCGATTGAGCGTCTTGGCGGTTTCGCCGGCAATCGCATTGGCCTGCGCGGCCGAGAAGCTTTCGGCCAGCGCCAACGCGTGCGCGTAATCGCGGTGCATCTGTAAGGCGGTGGCTGCCGCGAAACAGGAGCAGATCAAAAGCACGCAAAGAATGGCGGTGAGGCGCACATGCGCCACCGCCCACTTGGTCAGACGGGCGAGGGTTCGGCGAATGCTTTCGCCGGGCGACGATGCCACCCAGTCTTCGGCCGTGCTGTCGGCCATTTGGTTTGCCGCCTCTGCTCCGAACCAACCGCTTGGTCCGACACCTGTTTGGACCAATGATTCGTTCGCCTGAGGATACCGAATAGGCAACCTCGGGTTCAGCTTGTTGGTGAAGATTGGGTGTGGATCAGCCTAAGATTTTCGTTACGACCTCGAACAGGTTCGGCGACAAATTCGGGTGGGAGCGGATTTTCTCCAACTCCGCCCGGATCAGCCCCTGACGAGCCAAATCATAGCGCTTCCAGGTCTCGAACACTGTGATCATGCGGGCCGCAGTCTGTGGATTGATCGCATCCAGCGCCAGCGCCACCTCGGCCACCAGCGCGTAGCCCGCGCCGGATTTGTCGTGGAAGCGCAGCGGATTGCCGGTCGAGAACGCCCCAACCAACGCGCGTACGCGGTTCGGGTTCTTCATCGAGAAGGCGTTGTGCTTCATCAGCTCGCGCACACGCTCCAGCGTGTCGGCGGTGGGCGCCATCGCCTGCAGGCCCATCCATTTGTCGAGCACGAGCAGATCGTTCTTGAAGCGTTCATGGAAGTCATCAAGCGCCTGCTGGCGCTTAGGTGACTGCATGCGCGTCAGCGCGCCCAAGCCGGCAATCGAGTCCGTCATGTTGGTGGCTGATTGATAATGCTCGAAGGCCATTGCGGCGGCCTTGTCGTCGTCGGTCGCCGTCAGATAGCGCAGGGCGCTGTTGCGCAGCGCGCGGCGTCCGGCGGATGCCGCATCCGGCTGGAACGCGCCATTGTCGCGCAAGCCGTAATATAGCCCTTCCAAAGTGGGGCCATGTTCGGCCGCCACGGCACGGATCAATTGCACGCGTGCGGCGTGGATGGCGTCGGGGTCGATCACGGTCATCGCCAACGCCAATTCCTGTTCGGTCGGCGGCATCAGTATCTGGGCGGTAAAGGCGGGATCTTCGCTGGCGCGCTCCAGAACGCGTCCGATGGCTTCGAGATAGACGGGATCGGCCTTCGGTGTTTCGCCGCGCTGGATCGCCGCGATCATTTCCATCAACACGTCGCAGGCAAGTTTCTGTGATGCTTCCCAGCGGTTGAACGCATCCGTGTCGTTGCGCAGAAGGAAGGCGCGGGTGCCGCGGTCGGCCGGGGCATCCACCACGACGGGTGCCGAGAAGTTGCGATTGATCGACAGCACGGGTTCTTCGGCCACGTCGATGAACACATAGCTTTGCTGGGGCGTGTTCAATTCCACCACGCGGTCCAAGCCGCCGACGCGCTCGTCTTGCAGGCGCAGCACCAGAGCCTTGCCGGTTTTCTTGCCGATCAGCCCGATGCTGACCGGAATCTGCATCGCCTTCTTGTCCGATTGGCCAGGAGTCGGCGCCAGACGTTGCGATAGCGTCAGCGTGTAGGTTTGCGCCTTCGCATCATAAGCGCCTTCGGCTTTCAGGTGCGGCGTGCCGGCTTGGCTGTACCAGAGACGGAATTGCTGGAGATCGCGCCCGCTCACATCCTCGAAGCAGCGCACGAAATCTTCCACGGTCGCGGCTTCGCCGTCATGCCGTGAGAAATAGAGATCCATGCCTTTGCGGAAATCCTGCGGCCCCATCAGCGTGTGGATCATGCCGATGATTTCCGCGCCTTTTTCATAAATGGTCGCGGTGTAAAAATTGTCGATCGTGATGTAGGACGCCGGCTGCACAGGATGGGCGAGCGGGCCTGAATCTTCCTGGAACTGGCGCAGGCGCAGATCCTTCACATCCGAAATGCGGCGCACCGCGCGCGAACGCTGATCGCCGGAGAATCCGTATTCGCGATAAACGGTAAGGCCTTCCTTCAGCGAAATTTGGAACCAATCGCGGCAGGTGATGCGGTCGCCGGACCAATTGTGGAAGTACTCGTGCGCGACCACGGATTCGATGCGCGTGTAATCGTCATCCGTCGCGGTTTCGGGGCTCGCCAGCAACACCTTGTCGTTGAAAATGTTGAGGCCCTTGTTCTCCATGGCGCCGAAATTGAAGGCGGAGACGGCCACGATCATGAAGATATCGAGATCGTATTCGCGGCCATACACCTCTTCGTCCCACTTCATGGAACGCTTTAGCGCGTCCATCGCGTAATAGGCGCGGTTCTCGTTGCCGTGCTCTACGTAGATCCGCAGATCGATCTTGCGGCCCGTCATGGTGGTGAAGTCATCGCGGATCGAACCGAGATCGCCCGCCACCAGCGCGAACAGATAAGACGGCTTGGGGAAGGGATCTTGCCAACGCACGAAATGGCGGCCGTTGGGCAGATCGCCCTGTTCGATGGGATTGCCGTTCGACAGCAGGATCGGATGCGTGGCCTTGTCGGCTTCGACGCGGGTTTCGAACACCGCCAGATTGTCCGGGCGGTCGAGATAATAAGTGATGCAGCGAAAGCCCTCGGGCTCGCATTGCGTGCAGTAGATGCCGTTCGACATATACAGCCCTTCGAGGGCCGTGTTCTTGGCAGGCGCAATCTCGGTCGCGATTTCCAGCGTGAATTGCGCGGGCACGATGCGGATGGTGAGCGTGTGTGCATCCAGCGCGTAATCGCTGGGCTTCAGCTCCGCACCGTCGAGCTTTACCCAGAGAAGCTTCAGCCCATCGCCGTCGAGCACCAGGGGTTCGTTCGCCGGGCCGCGCCGCTCCACCTGCATTGTCGACACCACGCGCGTCGCTTCCGGCTCGAGCGTGAAATCGAGCGCTATTCTGCGGATGTGATAGACGGGCGGTTGGTAGTCTTTAAGGTGGATGGCGACCGGTTCAGCGAGCTTCATCGAAAAAATCCGTGGCATGTTCGGCCACGTTTATAGCGATGCGTACGAAGCCCTGCGAGTGTTAACCGGGTTCTTCCGTGACATAGGCCAGGATTTGCCGCGCCAAGCGCAAGGCTTTCGTAAGTTCCTCGGGCAGATCTCCGTCAACCGCTTTCAAACCATCGCAAAGCGTGGTGCAGACGCCGACCATATGCGGCGCGCTGACGATGATGCGGGCCTGTTGTTCAATGCGCGCCGGCGAGAGGGCGTATTCCGCCCCAGGCACGCGCCAGCCGCCCCAATCCGTTTCGCCGGTGATCACCACGGGAAACGTGCCGGGATAGGGATGCTCGGAGGTTTCCTGATCCGATTGCCATTTGTTGCGCACACGCAGGATGCGCCATTCTTCTTCTTCGCCGCTGCCAGCGATGCCGCTGACTTCCGGCGACAATTCTTCCGTCCCGAAATCGCGGCCCATGCCGACGTCGTAGAAAATGCGGATGGGTTCGTCCAAGCCCTTGGTCCATTGCGGCACGACGCGCTCGACGCGCGCCCAGGTGCCCACGGGCTTCACGTAGACGCGCTGGTTCTTATGGAAGAGAGCTTTGGCCATGCACCGCTACGGCAAGGATTTGCCCCGGCACCATGCGATGGTTGCATTAAACCCCGGTTAAGAATGTCGCTAAGAGGCGAGGGAACTCAGCCCGCGTCTTGCAGGCGGTCGCGCTTTAGTGGGTCGGGATCGAGCGGTTTGCCGGAGGTAAGCGCTCCCAGCCAATCGAGACCAGCGGCCAGCCGTACATTTTCGCCAATGGCGATGATGGCCGGTGTGTCAGCCTCCGCAGCCACTTGGCCAAGCTCGCCAAGGCACGTGATCCGTGTGGTTTGCGAGGGAAGGGAAGCGTTGCTGATGATGGCGGCAGGCTCTGCAAAGGCGCGGCCCGCATCCATCAATTTCATGGCAATTGCGGGCGCGTGTTTGCGCGCCATGTAGAGAACAATGGTGGGCGAGCCGTTCGCGATGGCGGTCCAATCCAAAGCGGGTAGATCTCCGTCCGCACCATGGCCGGTGATAAAGGTCACGGCTTGGTTGGTGTCGCGGTGCGTGACGGGAATGCCAGCATAGGCGAGGCCGCCGATACCGGCGGTGATGCCCGGTACGATGCGGAAGGGAATGGCTTCGCGCGTCAGCGCCAAGGCTTCTTCGCCGCCGCGCCCGAACACGAAAGGATCGCCGCCTTTCAGGCGCAGCACGCGCTTGCCGCGCCGCGCTTCAGCGACGAGTTGGCGTGAAATCGTTTCTTGTTTTGGCGAAGGTTTGCCGCCGCGTTTGCCGGCATAAACGATGGTGGCGTTAGGGCGCGCAAAGGCGAGCAGCGCCTCGTTGACCAGCGCGTCGTATATAATGAGATCGGCATCCGCGATGGCGGCCAACGTGTGCAGGGAGGCGAGGCCGGGATCGCCGGGGCCCGCACCGGCAAGCCAGACCCATCCGGCTTCCAGACGAGGCAGACCTAGGGCCTCCGCCATTTTGTGGACGGAGGCGCGGGTATCGGCGCCCAATCTCGACACGTCACTCATTTCACACCACCAGAACGTTATTCAAATTATATCACATAGGCCTGCCGTACAAAACGCTTTTCCTGTCCTGCGGCAATCCGGTGCCAAACGCAATTAGATGAATGGGGCGGCGCAATGTGCGTATAAAGCCGAAGCAACTCCTTGGATGGATTTCATGTTCGGCATTCCGCGTACTGACCTCAAGCCCAACACGCCGCAATATGAATCCAACGCCCTGATCTCGGCGAATGGCTTCCGGGAATATGACGCCCGCTGGCTGTTCGAAAAGGAAGTGAACCTCACCGGCATTCAGGCGCTGGGCCTGGGGCTCGGCACGTATTTTCACGAAATCGGCGTGCCGCCGCGCGTAGTGGTGGGGCACGATTATCGCTCTTACTCGCTGTCGGTGAAGCAGGCGCTGACCATCGGCTTGATGACGGCGGGTTGCGAAGTGCACGACATCCGCATGGCGATCACGCCCGCGGCCTATTACGCGCAGTTCGCGTTGGATGTGCCGTGCGTGGCGATGGTGACGGCGAGCCATAACGAAAACGGTTGGACCGGCGTGAAGATGGGCGCGCATCGCCCGCTGACCTTCGGCCCGGATGAGATCAATCGCTTGAAAGAAATAGTGCTGAGCGGCGCAGGCGTGCCGCGCTCGGGGGGCAATTACTTCCGTTATGACGGTTTCCGGCAGACCTACATGAAGGCTGTCAGCGAAGGCCACAAGCTGTCACGCCCGATCAAGGTTCTCGTCGCGTGCGGTAACGGCACGGGCGGAGCGTTCGCGCCGGAAGCGTTGCGCAAGATCGGTGCGGACGTGATCGAGATGGATTGCGATCTCGATTACAATTTCCCCAATTACAATCCGAACCCCGAAGATCTGCACATGTTGCACGCCATCGCGAAGCGCGTGAAGGAAACGGGTGCGGAAATCGGCATCGCCATCGACGGCGACGGCGACCGCTGCGGCGTTGTCGACAACAACGGCAATGAAATTTTCGCGGATAAAATTGGCGTGCTGCTGGCGCGCGATCTGTCGTCGAAGAACCACGGCGCGCAATTTGTGGTGGATGTGAAATCCACGGGACTCTACCTCACCGATCCGGTGCTTAAAGCGAATGGCGTAAAGACCGATTACTGGAAGACCGGCCATTCCTACATCAAGCGCCGCACCACGGAATTGAACGCACTCGCGGGCTTCGAGAAGAGTGGTCACTTCTTCTTCAATCCGCCAATTGGCCGCGGTTATGACGATGGCATTATCGCCGCCATCGCCGTGCTGGAAATGCTGGATCGCGCCGGTAAGACGACGATGTCGGATTTGGTCGACAGCCTGCCCAAGACCTGGGGTTCGCCGACGATGGGGCCCTATTGCCCGGACGACAAGAAATACGATGTTGTCGCTGCCATCACGAAAGAATACGAAGATTTGAAGGCCAAGGGCGCGAAGCTGCTCGGCCAGGATATCGTCAGCGTCGTCACCGTGAACGGCGTGCGCGTGACGTTGGCCGATGGCACCTGGGGATTGCTGCGCGCATCCTCGAACAAACCCTCTCTGGTGGTGGTGTGCGAGAGCCCGGTTTCGGATGCGAACATGCGCGCGATGTTCAAGGACATCGACACGCGTCTGTCGCATCATTCGGAAGTCGGCGAATACGACCAGAAGATCTAATGGCGGCGAACCTACCCATCACCGGTGGATGTTTGTGTGGCGCGGTGCGCTACACGAGCACTGCTGCGCCCATCGTGACGCGGCAATGCTGGTGCCGCCTGTGCCAATATCTCGGCGCGGGTTCATCCACGGTGAACGTCTGCTTTCCGTCGGATGCCGTGACGATCACCGGCCAACTCACCACGCATAGCAGCACAGCTGAGAGCGGTAACATCCTGCACCGGACATTTTGCCCGGTGTGTGGAACGCCCGTGAGCAGTGCGGCGGAATCGCGCGCGCATCTGATCTTCTTCCGCGTGGGAACGTTGGACGATCCGTCGATTGTGTCGCCGCAGATGAATATCTGGACAGCATCCGCACCCGAATGGGCGTGCATGGATGAGAGTGTGCCGAATGTTCCGGGCCAGCCGCCACCGGCCGCGTGATTCAGGCAATCACGTCGTAGAGCATGCGTCCGGCGGAGATGAACACGAAGCCCGCGAAGAGATAGCGCAGGCGTTTCTGATCGGTCATGTGCGCCAGCGACGCGCCTAGCGGCGCGCAGAGAAATGCTGCCGGCGCGATCAGCACGAAGCCGATCAGGCTGACATAGCCGATGGAGTAGGGCGGGAGCCCGCTTGCATACAATCCGCCGATGATCGCGCCGATCGCGCCGGGCACCGACACCATCATGCCGAACGCCGAGCCTGTGCCGACTGCGCGGTGCACCGGCATGCCGGACGCGGTGAGGATCATGCCGCCCATGCCGCCGCCACCACTGCCCATCATTGTGGCGATGGTACCGATAGCGCCTGCAATCAGCCGCGCGATCCAACCTGAGCGAATGCGCTCGGGCAGATGCGCGTCGTCGCGCTTGAAGGCGATGAGATAGGCCATGGGAATGGCGAAGCAGACGAAGATGATCGAGAGCGTGTGGCCGTTCACGAGGCTGGAAAGGAAGCTGCCCAGAATTACACCCGCCACCATCGCCGGGCCCCAGACTTTCACGATTCCCCAATCGACTGCGCCGCGCTGCGCATGTGCTTGCACCGACGAGAGTGATGTGGGGATGATCGTCGCCAGCGAGGTGCCGACCGCGATGTGCATGCGCAAAGATTCGTCGATGCCGCTTCCCGAGAGCGCGGAATAGATCATCGGCACGATGATCACGCCGCCGCCGGCACCCAACAGTCCTGCGATCAAACCGCCGGCAACGC
The DNA here is from genome assembly GCA_903928515.1 of uncultured Alphaproteobacteria bacterium. GTDB lineage: Bacteria > Pseudomonadota > Alphaproteobacteria > Micropepsales > Micropepsaceae > CAIYRG01. The sequence continues at coordinate 11,661 of CAIYRG010000347.1, forward strand.
CCGCCAGCAGCAGCCCTGCTGCCATCGTGCCGAAATCGCCGAACGCGGAGAAATCCATCAGGCCGCGTTCGTCTGCTCGGTGTCGCGCTCGCGCCCGCCCAAGCAGGAAAGCGCCTCGCGCAGCGTGTCCACGTTGGCGCCGCGACGGGTGGCGTTCTCCGAAAGAAAACGGCGGAAAAACCGTGCGCCGGGCTGGCCGTTGAACAGGCCCAGCATGTGGCGGGTGATGTCGTGCAGCGGGATGCCCTGCGCGGTGCAGGCCGCGACATAATCCGTATACGCATCGACGGCGCGTGTGATGTCGGCCTCGCCACCGAAAATACGGCGCTCGGCTTCGACCAAAATCGCGGGCGTTTGATAGGCCGCACGGCCGAGCATTACGCCGTCGAGATGCTTCAAATGTTCTTCACAGGCATCAATGCTGGTGATGCCGCCGTTCAGCACGATGGTGAGATCGGGGTTCTCGCGCTTCAACGCGTAGGCGAGTTCGTAATTCAGCGGCGGCACGTCGCGGTTCTGCTTGGGCGAAAGTCCCGCCAGCATCGCCTTGCGCGCATGGATGATGAAGGTGCGCACACCCGATTTGGCGCAGGCAGCCACCAGCGCGCGCAGCGCAATGTCGGGTTCCTGTTCATCGACGCCGATGCGGCATTTTACGGTGACGGGGATTTTCACCACAGCGCCCATCGCGGCCATGCAGTCGGCGACCAGTTCCGGCTCGCGCATCAAACATGCGCCGAAGCTGCCCGATTGCACGCGCTCGGAGGGGCAACCGACATTTAGGTTGATTTCGTCGTAGCCGAACTCTTCGCCAATCTTGGCGGCCTGCGCGAGCTTGGCCGGGTCCGATCCGCCCAATTGCAACGCCACCGGATGCTCGACATCCGAGAAGCCGATCAGCCGGTCGCGATTGCCGAACAGGATGGCGTCTGCTGTCACCATCTCGGTGTAAAGCAGGGCGTGCGGAGACAGCAGGCGGTGCAGGACGCGGCAATGCCGGTCCGTCCAGTCCATCATCGGCGCGACGCTAAAGCGGTAGTTCATGAACGGGTTTTTACCAGCCAGTCGCGGCGGCGGCTAGGCGCACATCAGCACGGGCAATCGTTAAGGCTTATCGTGCGTCAAACGCCGCGAATTCGTGCGCGA
>CAIYRG010000348.1 GCA_903928515.1 uncultured Alphaproteobacteria bacterium
TCGACGAGTGAGCGAGGATTTCACCTCCCCCTTGTGGGGAGGTCGGCGAGCAATGCGAGCCGGGTGGGGGTCGCACAACCGAATAGAATCCCCCCACCCGATCCAGCTTCGCTGCGCTGCGCCGGATCGACCTCCCCACGTTGGGGGAGGTGAAAACGGAGCTTCATCCTTCTCGTGCTTAGTATATTCCAGGCACCAATCGCGCAGTGCGCGCGGCATAGGCTGCATATTCCGGGAAGTTCTCGCGCAGCACCTGTTCTTCGTAGTGCAGCCGCGCGAACTGAATCGCGCCATGCGCGAGAAACAGCAGCGTCGACAAAGGTGCGGCGAACTGAACCGATATCCCCAACACCGCGATTTCCTCGAACAGATAAACCGGGTGACGCACGAAACGGTAAGGCCCGCTCGTCACCAGCGTGCGCGCCTCCGGCACGATGCTGAACGAACGCCCGAGATAGGCGACCGCGTACATCGTGAGGATCGTGCCCACGCAAAGCAAAACCATCCCGGCAATGGCAACAGCATCGCCGAGGTTCGGCCGCAAATACGGGAAAGCCAGTGCGGCGAACGTTCCGACAACGGCCAGCACGCGCGGGACGATGCCGTGAATGCTGCGCACCGCCGGCGTACGGAACACCAGAAGCCCGACGATCAGCGCACCAAAGCAGATTCCCGCGAACACCGAAAACAGCCGCGCTATGCCGTAGACACTGCCTTCCGGCCCGAACGCCTCGTTGTAGAGCGGTGGCAGCACGGGAATATTGCGGAAGAGAGTCCAACTGTAGAACGCGATGAGCGGTGCGGCGAACAGCAAATCCTGAATCTTGCGTCTATCGAGGGTCATCGCGCTCAACCATTCCGCCGTGCGATCAACGCGTAAAGCTCTGCGATTTCGGTGACGACGCCATTCGGCGCCTCCTCGGCCAACATGGCGCGCAATTTTGCCTCGAATTCCCCGGCGCGCGCACCGACGACTTCTTTGCTGGTGCGCGACATGGAGAAGGCGCGGCCAATGACATCCTCCACCGGGATTTCGTGGCGCGTGAGCACCGAGATGCGCGACAGATGGGGAAAGGTCGAATCCATCAACAAAGTCTCATTGCTGCGTTTGTCGCCGTCGCGCTGACGGATGCTGTGGCCGGTCTCGCCATATTCGTCGCTGATGCGCTGCATCTTTTCGCGCCAGGAATTCTCCGGCGTCTGCACGCGCATATCGCCGAGCAGCGCCACCGCGCCATCCTGGCTCACCAGATGATCGAGCGCGCGCAGCGTCTTGGCGCGATCCATCCAATGGAAAGAACGCCCCATCGTAACAAGCTTGAACGGCCCGATGCCATCGGGCAGCGCGAAGGAACTGGCCTGCCAGGTCTCGATATTCACGCCCGCCGCATGCGCGGCCTCTTCCGCGGCTTCAATCATGCCGGGCTCGGGATCGATGGCGGTGACGCGCGCGCCCAATTTGGCGAAGGGCACGGCGAGAAGCCCCGGCCCGCATCCCAAATCGAGCACGCCATCGCGTGTCGTAAGCCCTGCGAATTCCCACAGGCGCGTCAGCAGCGCATCGGGATAGGCAAGACGATAGCGCGCGTAAAACTCCACGGTGGTGCGGAAGCGGCGCGGTTCAAACGGGGTGTTCACGAAAAACCCTCTTACGGACGGCGCGCCATCACGGCGTAGATTTCGGAGATCTCGATCACATGGCCGTTCTGCTGATGGCGGTCGAACAAATCGCGCATGGCAGCGTCAAAAGCATCGAGCCGCGAACCCAAACGCTCCTTGCTGGTGCGCGACATGGAATAGGAACGGCCCAGCACTTCATCCACGTCGATCTCGCGGCGGATGATGGTGCTGATACGTTCGACCTTGGAGAACGGCGAGCGCAGCAGGATCGCCTCATCGGCATGGAAGACGCCGCCCACCAAGCGCATCTCGCTCATGCTGCCGCCGAAATCGTCCATGATCTTGAGCCATTCGGTACGCCAGGCGGTTTCCGCACTGCGGATCACCGTGTCGCCGAACGACACCAGCGCGCCCCCCGGCACCACCTTGGGGTCGAGCAGGCGCGCCGTCTGCGCGCGGTCGGTCCAGTGGAACGAGCGGCCCATCGCCACCAGCTTGAACGGGCCGATATCGTCGGGAAGGGCAAACGAGCTGGCCTCGCGGATATCGACATCCACCCCGGCCTCGCGCACAGCCTCCCGAGCTGCGGCGACCATGGAGGCTTCCGGATCGATGGCCGTGACCTTTGCGCCCATCTGCGCATAGGGCACCGCCAGCGTGGCCGGCCCCGAACCGAGGTCGAGCACCCCATCGCCGGGCTTCATTCCCAATTCGTTCCAGATGCGCTGCAATAGCGATTCGGGGTACGGCACGCGATAAGCATAAAAAGCGACGGTCGCGCGGTAGCGGTTGGGCTCTTGCAACTGGTCCATGGGCGTTCCTGGCAGCCTGTTTTGCTTTGTCTCTGGCCTCACTATACTGAGAAGTGAGTTTTACGGGAGGCTCTTCGGTTCATGCCGACCATCGCCCTTGTCGATGACGACAAGAACATCATCGCATCGGTCACCATGTTGCTGGAGCAGGAGGGCTATACCGTCCGCTCCTACAATGATGGTGCGTCCGCGCTGACCGGGCTCTCGGGCACACCACCCGATCTCGCCATCCTCGACATCAAGATGCCCCGCATGGACGGCATGGAATTGCTGCGCCGTTTGCGCCAAGCCACCGACATGCCGGTGATCTTCCTCACATCGAAAGACGAGGAGATCGACGAATTGATGGGCCTGAACGCAGGCGCCGACGATTACATCCGCAAGCCCTTCAGCCAGCGACTTCTGCTGGAACGCGTGAAGGCGATCCTGCGCCGCGCCGAAGCCAAGAAGGCGGGCGCAACAAGTGCGGCCTCGACCGATCCGGCGAAGCAGAGTCTGACGCGCGGCAAGCTAGGGCTCGATCCGATGCGCCACGAATGCACCTGGGAAGGCAAACCGGTGCGGCTGACCGTGACCGAGTTCCTGATCCTGCAATGCCTGGCGACGCGCCCCGGCTTCGTGAAAAGCCGCGACAATCTGATGGACGCCGCCTATGACGACCAAGTGTATGTCGACGACCGCACCATCGATTCCCACATCAAGCGGCTGCGCAAGAAATTCAAAGTGGTGGACGACGATTTCGATTCCATCGAGACGCTCTATGGCGTCGGCTACCGCTACAAGGAAACGTGAGCACCCCGGTTTGTGCGGTTTCTTGAGGGAACCCGCGGGCCAGCCACGTTTTCAACAAATTCCTCGTGCTGATGCGTGGCCATGGCATTGAAGGATACGCAGACTTTCGAGAAGGGCTTTGTGCCGGTGACGGCCCCCGTGCGGGGCCGTCGGTTTTCCGCGCTCACCCGCCGCATTCTCTTCTTCAACACCTTTGCGCTGCTGATCCTCATCGGCGGCGTCTTGTGGATTCAGGGCTCGCGCTCAGGCCTGGTGAACGAGCGCATCGCGGGCATCAACAACCAGGCGCTGATCATCTCCTCAGCCCTTGCCGAATACGCCGCCCAGCCCGAAACCCTGTCGCTGAACGTGCGCGTGGCCGAGCCGCTGTTGCGCCAGCTCACCTCGCCCACACGATTGCGCGCCCGCGTCTACTCCCCGCGCGGGCGGTTGCTGATCGACACGCGCTTTCTGTTGGCGCGCAACGTGGTGACGCAAACCGAATTGCCGCCGCCCGGCCTTGAAGAAGATGTGCTGAATTTCATCCAGCGCATCTATGACGGCGCGATGGGCATACGCCCGCTGGCCGATCTCGAGCCCTATTTCGAGGGCGGCAATGATGGGCGCGTCTATTCCGAAGTGGTGAGCGCGCTGAAAGGCGATGACAGCAGCGCCGTGCGCGTGAACGAACAGGACAGCCTCGTGCTGTCAGTGGCGGTGCCGATCAAGCGGCTGGCCACGATCTATGGCGTGGTCAGCCTGACAACCGAATCCGGGGATATCGACGACATCCTGAAGGACGAACGCGCCGCATTGCTGGAAGTGTTCCTCGTCGCCATCGGCGTGATGATGCTGTCCTCGTTCTATCTGGCGGGCAAAATCGCCGAACCCGTGCGGCGTCTGGCGGCGGCGGCCGAGCGCGTGCGGTGCGGACACGCGGGGCGCGAGCAAATTCCGACACTGGAAGACCGCGCCGACGAAATCGGCGAGCTGGCGGATTCCTTCTCCGCCATGACGCATGCGCTGTACGACCGCATCGATGCCATCGAGAAATTCGCCGCCGATGTGGCGCATGAATTGAAGAACCCGCTCACCTCGTTGCGCAGCGCCATCGACGTGTTCGACCGCACGCCGGAAGGCCCCGACCGTGAAAGGCTCGTCGCCGTCATTCGCTCGGATTTGAAGCGCATCGACCGGCTCATCACCGACGTCTCCGACGCTTCGCGCTTGGATGCCGAAATGTCGCGCGAATCCTCTGGCCCGGTGGATATCGGGCGGCTGCTGGAAACCATGTACGATGTTTATCGCGGCATGAACTTGCCGCACTTCGTGCAGTTGAAGCTGACGCTCGATCTGCCGCGCCCCGCCATCGTCGAAGGTTTGGACGAACGCCTGGGCCAAGCGTTCCGCAATCTGATCGACAA
>CAIYRG010000349.1 GCA_903928515.1 uncultured Alphaproteobacteria bacterium
CCGTCATCAACGCCCAGAAGAAGATACCGGCCGTGAGAAGATAGGTGCGGTTCACGCGATCGATGAGCCAGCCCATCGGAATGATCATCAAGGTAAAGAACACCGCGTAGGCCGGCCCCATGACCAACCCAGCCTGAACATCGGTGATTCCGAGATCATGCTTAATAGGGTCGATTTGCAGAGCGAAGATTTGCCGGTCCAGAAACGCGACGATGAGCGTCAGAATCAGCATGAGCACGACATAGCGTGCGTACCAGCGGCTCACGGCCGTTTCCTTGGCGATTCCATGGCTTCCCCCCAGGCGGCGTTATTTTTTGGGGCCGCTCTGAAGCCGAATCCTAGGCCTGGAAGGCTTTCCCGCGCAATGGCGGGGACATTGCCGGGAGGCAATCCGGCCGCATGCACCTGTGAGTGCCCTGCCCCGTTACCATGATGAAAAATTGCCCTGAGCCTCCGGGCCAAATACCATGGTTGTGCGTTTTTGAGACGCTGCCGTGCACATCGCTCATGCGGGGACCAACCCCGCGGACATCGGCCCGGCAGTCATGGGGTGTTGTGGGTTCTTCGCGAGTAAAGGCGTTTGTCAGCCTGGGCGTCATCCTGGCCGCGCCGTTGGCTATTCTGTGCGCGTACCTAAGTTTTGCCGGGCCCCGTACGCTGGGCGCGGTGGATTTGTATGCGCTGAACCGCCCCGCCTCCTACACCTTCGTCGATGAGCATCATCAAGTGCTCGGCCACGCCGGCGCCACGGCCGGCGACCGGCTGACGCTGAATGACATGCCGGCCTACCTGCCCGCCGCCTTCATCAGCATGGAGGACCGTCGCTTCTATTATCACGGCAGCGCCGACATCTTCGGCGTGCTGCGCGCGGCTTACGCCAATTTCCACGCCGGACACACGGTTGCGGGTGGCTCCAGCATTACGCAGCAAACGGCGAAGCTTCTGTTCCTGAATTCGCAGCGCACGATGTCGCGCAAAGTCCAAGAGCTGGCGACGTCGTGGTCGCTGGAGCGCGATCTCAGCAAAGAACAAATCCTGACGCTGTATCTGAACCGCGTGTATCTCGGCGGTGGCGCCTATGGCGTGGATGCCGCCGCGCGGGTGTATTTCGGAAAATCCGGGCGCGACGTGTCGTTACCGGAAGCCGCCATGCTGGCGGCGCTGACGCGCGCGCCTTCGGTGTTCTCGCCGCGGCGCGATCTGGCCGGTGCGCAGGCGCGCGCAGCACTGGTTCTAGACGCGATGGTGGAAACGAAAAGCATCACGCCTGAACAGGCGGCGGATGCTAAGGCCAATCCCGCCACCATCATCGAGCGGTCACTCGACATGACGCGCGATTATTTCTTCGATGCCGCCGCGCTGGAAGCGCAAGCGCTGACGGTGGGCATGAACGGCGATCTCGTGATCCTCACCACGCTGGAGCCGGACTTGCAGAAAGCCGCGCGCACGGCCGCCGATGAGATGTTCCTCGCCCAAGGGCAGGAGGCGCATGCGAGCCAAGTGGCGATGCTGGTGATGAACACCGACGGCGCGATCCGCGCCATGGTGGGCGGGCGCAATTATCTCGACAGCCAGTTCAACCGCGTGACGCAGGCCAAGCGCCAGCCGGGCTCTTCGTTCAAGGCGATGGTCTATCTCACCGCGATGGAACGCGGCCTGACGCCTGACGATACGATCAGCGGCGGCGCTTTGAACGTGCACGGATACCGGCCGCAAAATTATGGCGGCGCGCATTATGGCGAGATGACGCTGGCCGAGGCCTTCGCAAAATCGGTGAACACCGCTGCGGTGCGGTTGATCACGCGCGTCGGCGAGTTTCCGGTGGTGGCCACCGCGCACCGCCTCGGCATCTCGTCGGAATTGCACCCCAATGCCTCGCTGGCGCTGGGCAGTTCGGAAGTGACACCGCTGGAATTGACGCGCGCGTATGGCGCCTTCGCCACCGGCGGCGTGGCCGTGACGCCGTATATGGTGCGGGAAGTGCGCACCGTATCAGGCACGGTTCTCTATCATCGCGGCGAGCCTGAGCCCGAACGCGTGATCGAGCCGCAATTCGCCAAGGAGATGGACAAGATGCTGCGGGGCGTCGTGTCTCACGGCACGGGGCGCGCGGCGGATTTGGACGAGCATGTGGTGGCGGGAAAAACCGGCACCAGCTCGGATTATCACGACGCCTGGTTCATCGGCTATTCGGAAGATCTGCTCGGGAGCGTTTGGCTCGGCAACGACGATTTCTCATCGATGAACAAAATCACCGGCGGCACCATCCCCGCGAAATTGTGGCGCAAGGTGATGACGACAGCCTTCGATATCGAGAAACGCGACAAAGAAAACATGCCGGAAGAACTAACGCCGCCGAAAGCACCGGCCGTGGCAGAAATCACACCACAGATGTTGCCGGCGGTCGTGCTGCCCAAGCCGCAGATAGTGCCCGCAACCCCGCGCCCCGCGGCACCCATCCACGTTGCCGAGGATAAGCCGATCAACGACGAGGCTTACAGCATCGCGCTGAAAGAGTTCGCGCAGACGGCCATCACGATGAGCGGCGAGAAGGCATTAACCGCCGCGCTCAACGCCCATTCCTTGGCGCTGCGCGGCACGGTGCACTAGCTTTTGTTACGCGTCTCACGCGTTACAAAAGCTGTGCCTACTTGGCACTAGAACCAAATCTATTCGATGTGGTGGTGCGTGACGGCGCCCGTGCCGTGCGCCGCAACGACCACCGTTTTGATGTTCACGAATTCGCGGATGCCGAACTCCGAAAGTTCGCGGCCATAGCCGCTTTCCTTCACGCCGCCGAAGGGCAATTTCGGATCGGACGCCACAGCGCCGTTTACGAACACCAGCCCAGCTTCGATTTCTTCCACCGCGATTTTCTCGCCCAACGCCAGATCGGGCGTGAACACGCCGCCGCCCAAGCCGAACGGGGAATCGTTGGCAATGCGCACCGCTTCGTCCTTGTCGTTCGCCACGATCACCGAAGCGACCGGCCCGAACAATTCCTCGTCATAGGCCGGCATGCCGGGTTTCAGATCGGTGAGAATGGTCGGCGGATAGAACGCGCCGGGGCCGGGCGGAATCTTGCCGCCGGTGAGAAGCCGCGCGCCCATCGCGATGCTGTCCGTCACCTGCTTGTGCAATTCGTCGCGCAGATCCTTGCGCGCCATCGGGCCGACGGTGGTTTCCATGCTCAGCGGATCGCCGACCACGGCCTTGTTCATCTCAATCACGAATTCTTTTTCGAACGCCTCTGCCAATTCCTTCAGCACGATAAAGCGCTTCGCGGCGACGCAGCTCTGTCCGGAGTTCACCAAGCGGCCTTTGGCGCAGGTGGACGCGGCAAACGCGATGTCGGAATTCTGGAGGATGAGATACGCATCCGCGCCGCCCAGTTCGAGCACGGTCTTCTTCAACACGCTGCCCGCTTTGGAGGCCACCGCGCGGCCCGCAGGGCCGCTGCCGGTGAGCGTCACCGCGCGGATATGCGGGTTCTCGATCACCGCATCCACCTGGCGGCTGGAGATCAGCAACGTGCGGAACAGATGTTTCGGGAAACCGGCATCTTCGAACACATGTTCGATCGCCATCGCCGAGCCCGGCACGTTCGCCGAATGCTTCAGCACGCCGCCATTGCCCGCCATCAATGCGGGGGCCGCAAACCGGACCACCTGCCAGAACGGGAAATTCCACGGCATGACCGCGAGGACCACGCCAATGGGGCGAAACGCGATCAGGCTTTTCGTCTTGCCGTCTTCCACGATTTGGTTGGACAGGAATTTCGCGCCGTTGTCGGCGTAGTAATCGCAACCCAGCGCGCATTTCTCGACTTCGGCAATCGCGTCCTTGATGGGCTTGCCCATTTCCTTAGACATCAGCTCGCCATACTCACGCTTACGCTCACGCAACAATTTCGCAGCCTTGCGGAGCAAGTTCGCGCGATGCGCGAAATCCGTCTTGCGCCATTCCAGATGCGCCGCATGCGAGGCCGCGATGGCGGTCTTGGCTTGCGCGTCGGTCATGTCGTCAAAATGGGCGAAGGTTTCGTCGGTAGCGGGATTGATCGCGTCCATAATCGGCTCCGTTGCAGGCGGCTTGGCTTACCCCCTCGCGCGCGGCGAGACAACGTGCAAGGCACAACCTTGAAGTAAAAACAGGACTGCGAAACGCGACAGAATATGTATTCTAATGTAATTCGATGGAGGCCGAGGGA
>CAIYRG010000350.1 GCA_903928515.1 uncultured Alphaproteobacteria bacterium
GCACCGAAGGACAACAACACGCACGCCGAGAAGGAGGCCGCCCATGAACGCGGTTAATCGCCTCGAATCCGATGCGTTCATCCGTGCACTGATGAACGACGTGCAAGCCATCCCGGTCCCGGTTGATTTCGCGCTTGGCCGCCGCGGCTTTTTGAAGTTCTCTGTCGCGGCAGGCGGTTTGGCGCTGGCCTTCTCGCTGGTGCCAAAGAGCGCGCTAGCCGCCGATGGGGCTACGAACAATTTCGCGCCCAATGCTTACGTGCATATCGGAACCGACGGCGAGATCACGCTCGTCAACAAGAACCCGGAGATCGGCCAAGGCATCAAGACGGCCTTCGCCATGATTCTGGCCGAGGAAATGGACGCCGACTGGTCGAAAGTCCATGTCGAGCAAGCGAACATCAATACGAAAGCCTTCGGCGCACAACGCGCCGGCGGTTCGCGCTCAATTCCGAACAATTGGGATCTGCTGCGCCAATCCGGCGCCGTGGCGCGCGCGATGTTGGTTTCTGCCGCCGCACAGCAATGGAACGTGCCGGCGACTGAAATCACCACAGCGAACAGCGTGGCGTCGCATTCCGCCAGCGGCCGTAAAGTCACTTATGGGGAATTGGCCTCGGCTGCGGCAGCGTTGCCGGTGCCCGATGCAAAATCGGTTACGCTCAAGAAGCGCGCCGATTACAAATTGCTCGGCACGCGCCAAACCGGCGTAGACAATGTGAAGGTGGTGACGGGTGAACCGCTGTTCGGCATCGACCAGACGCCGAAAGGGCTGCTCTACGCGAACTACACGAAATGCCCGGCTGTGGGTGGCAAGGTCTCGAAGGCCAATCTCGAAGACATCAAAAAGATGCCAGGGATCAAGGATGCCTTCGTTCTCGAGGGCAACGGCAAGCCCACCGAATTGATGCCGGGCGTCGCGATCGTCGGCGCATCGACATGGGCCGTGCTCGCCGCGAAGAAGAAGCTGCAGATCGAATGGGACGAAAGTTCGGCGTCGAAAGACAGCTGGAGCAGCTTCGTCAAGCAGGCGGCGGTCATAGCCAAGCAAACGCCGCAGCAAATGCTCAAGGCCACGGGCGACACAAAAGCAGCGCTGGCTTCAGCGGCGAAGACGAGCGAAGCCCTCTACACGTTCTCGTTCGTCTCGCATTCGCCGCTTGAGCCGATGAATTGCACCGCATGGTTCCACGACGGCGGCCTTGAGATTTGGGTGCCGACGCAATCGGGCGACAGTGGCCAAGTCTCGGTCGCGGGCATGTTCAACCTGCCGGTGGAAAAGGTCACGGTGCACCAAGCGCGTGCCGGCGGCGGCTTCGGCCGGCGTTTGATGACCGAATACATGAACGAGGCGGCGGCCATCGCGCAGAAGGCGAACGCGCCGATAAAGCTGCAATACACCCGCGAAGACGACATGACGCACGATTTCCTGCGCGTCGGCGGCTTCTACAACTTCAAAGCCGGCGTCGACAAAGCCGGCAAGCTGTCGGCATGGCAACAACACACGATCTCGTTCACGGCCGATGGCAAGAATGGCGTGGCGGGCGGCGGCGGCGGCAATCCGGTGGCCGACGTGCCGCTGGATTTGATCCCGAACGTCGACCTCTCGCTCACCATGATGCCGCTGGCCACACCCTGCGGCCCGTGGCGCGCGCCGCGTTCCAACACGATTGCCTTCTGCCAAGGCTCGTTCATCGACGAGATGGCGCATCTCGCAGGGCGCGATCCGAAGGATTTCTGGCTCGACATCATGGGCGAGGCGCGTTGGCTGGAGCCCAAGACCGAGCGTGAGTTGAACACGGGCCGTGCCGCGGCTGTCATCAAATTGGCGGCCGAGAAGGCGGGCTGGGGCCGCAAGCTGCCGAAAGGCTCAGGTCTCGGCATCTCGTTCTTCTTCAGCCATCAGGGCCACATCGCGCAGGTCGCCGAAGTGTCTGTGGACGCCAAGAAGAAGGTGACGATCAAGAAGGTATGGATCGCTGCCGATATCGGCCCGGTCGTGAATTTGAGCGGCACGGAGAACCAAATGCAGGGCGCGGTCCTGGATGCCATCTCCACGATGAGCGGTCTTGAGATCACGATGGAGAACGGGCGTATCCAGCAGGACAATTTCGGTAGCTATCGGCCGGCGCGCATGCCGAGCATGCCGCCGGTGGAAGTCACCTATATCCAATCGGATTTCCCGCCGACAGGCTCGGGCGAACCCGGTTTCTCGCCGCTCGCACCGGCCGTCGCCAACGCGATCTTCGCCGCTACGGGTCACCGCATCCGCACGATGCCGATCATCAAAGAAGGCTTCACGATTTAAACGGCAATCTTTGAGCGTTCCGAAGAACCCTCATGCGCAAGCATGAGGGTTCTTTTTATGCTGCCGTCCAGCCGCCGTCGATTACCAGCGAGCTTCCCGTCATCATCGCAGAAGCATCCGACGCCAGAAACAAAATCGCGCCCATCAGATCTTCGACCTTGCCCAAACGCCCGAGCTTGATGTTGCTCATCACCAGATCGAGGAACGGCTTGTTCTCGAACATCACTTTGGTAAGTGGCGTTTCCACGAATGTCGGCGCCAGCGTGTTCGAGCGGATGCCATAGGGGGCCAAATCCAGCGCCATCGCTTTGTTCAGCCCCTCGATGCCGAATTTCGAGACCGAATAGACCGCGCGCGTCTGCATCGCGACATGGCCCATGGTGGAGGACATGTGGATGATCGATCCGCCCTCCTTGCCCTCAATCATCTTCTTCGCCACGGCCTGCGCCAC